>OMRK01000064.1 GCA_900313515.1 uncultured bacterium
ATGCGGAAGTAGCTCAGCGGTAGAGCATTGCCTTGCCAAGGCAAGGGTCGAGAGTCCGAATCTCTTCTTCCGCTCCAAGAACGAGATAAGGACTACCTTTAGGTGGTCTTTATTTTTTTTGTCTAAGAAAAATGTAAATGTGTGAACCTTAGCGACGCGGGCTTCGATTCTTGCTTTTGGCGCTGGAAGTGTGGAAGATAGGTTGGTAGGGGAGGTCGTTGTCTTCTGTTTCAGCGGAACGGCTGAGCTCTTCCGTTACTTAAAGCAGGTTTTGGGGTGGACGAATTAACGCCGCCAGTCCTAAGATTTTCTAGGAGGAAAAAATGAAGGTTACTGTCACCGAGATCTCGCCATTGAAGCGCAGTATGGAAGTTATTGTAGATGCTGATACTGTGGAACAGGCTTACGCCAAGGCTTTTAAGGATGCCTTGAAGCAGCTTGCCCTGCCCGGTTTTAGGCGTGGTAAGGTCCCCGCTTATATGGGCCGCAAGTATATCCCTAACAGCATGCTCAAGCGCGATGTTCTTGAGGTGGTCGTACCGCAAGCCTTCAGAGAGGCTCTTGAACAGGAAAAGATAGAGTCTGTTTCTCAGCCGGATCTCCGAAAGTGGTCTGTGGAACGTGGCGAGGAACTCACTTTCACCGCCGAGTTTGAAGTCATACCTACCATAGATATAAAGAATTATGATGGTGTTGAGGTTACTCAGGAGCGCTATACTCCCACCGAGAGCGATGTCGATGAAGCCATAGAGCGCACCCGGAATGGTCGAGCTGTGCTCAAGAATGTGGAAGATCGCGGTCTGCAGGCTAATGATATAGCTTTTGTCGATTATGAGAGTTTTGAGGACGGCAAGCCGGTTAAGGATGGCAAAGCCGAGAATTTCCCCATGGAGCTCGTACCGGCTAACTACATTCCCGGCTTCTTGGAGAATATTTATGGTATGAAGCCAGGGGAGTCTCGCGAGTTCGATGCCGAGTTCCCTGAAGAACACAAGTCGGTGTTGGCCGGCCACAAGATCCATTTCGCTTTCCATTTGAAAGAGATCAAAGAGCGTGTGCTTCCCGAGGTCAATGAGGAATTCGTGAAAGCGGTTTCTAACTTTGAGACCGTCGAGGAACTGCGCAAGAATATCATGGAGCTTATGACCAACAGGGCTCAGCGTGAGGCTGATCAGGGCATAGCCGAGAAGGTTTACTTCGCTATTGCTCCTCAGGTGACGCCTGATTTGGTGCCGGAGGGTCTGGTCGAGTTCCATGCTCGTGAGTTCAACGGCCGGGTTGTGAGCTCTTTGAAGGCTCAGAATCGCACCTTGGATCAGATGCTCAGAGAGCAGGGCCTGAATAAAGAGGGCTGGGAGAACCACTGCAAGCTGATGGGCAAGGGTGAGGCCCGTTTGGAGATAATTGTCAAGAATTTAGCTAGGATCCTGAACATAACGGTGGATGATGAGGAGATTGACAGCATCATCGATCAGGAAGCTGCTCGCGCCCATCAGACCACTGCCTCTTTGCGTCGGCAGATGGAGAGAGCTGGAGTGATCGAATCCCTGCGTTACAGCGTTTTGCGTGACAAGGTTACTCAGCACCTGGTCGACAATGCCAAGGTTAATTACGTTGCTCCTAAAACTCCAGAGGAGAGGGCTGCAGAGCTGGCTGCCCAGAAGCAAAAGGCTAAGAATGCAGAGACTAGCGAGGCAGAAGGCGAGAACGCTTCCGGGGCTTCTGTTGAAAATGCAGAAGTTAAGGAAACACCGGCTGCCGAAGAGCCTGTCGCCGAGAAAAATGGTGCCGAGGCCTGACTTGGTAGAGTAAGTAAGCTTGGTTTTGTTTCAAATTAAAGAGATAGACAGGCTGTTTGTGTAGAAGTAGGCATCTTAGAGCTTCTTCTTCCGCCACCTAGAGCGAGAGGAGGAATGTGGAAGCTTTGAGGATGCCTTTTTTTTGGAGTTTACGGCAAGGATAGTCCGCCTGTAGCCGTGAATTTCCGACTAATTCTTGAGGAGAGATGGGGATGATGAACGATTTTAAATGGGGTGGAAAGCCTATGTCCACTCTTATTCCTTATGTTATTGAGCAGACACCGCGCGGCGAACGTCAGTATGATATATATTCCCGCCTGTTAAAGAACCGTATTGTCTTTTTGGGTGATGAAATAACCGATTCGGTCTGTAATGTGTTCATTGCCCAGTTGCTCTTCTTGGAGCAGGAAGATCCCGATAAAGATATAGACGTTTATATTAACAGTCCAGGTGGCTCCGTCACAGCTGGTTTGGCTATTTATGACTGTATGCAGCTAGTTAAACCAGATGTCTCCACTATCTGCATTGGTATGGCCGCCAGTGCTGCCGCTCTCATATTGGCAGGTGGAGCCGCCGGCAAGCGTTTCTCTCTGCCTTATTCCCGCATCATGATTCACCAACCCTTGATGCATGGTTTAGGCGGACAGGCCACCGATATCGATATTCATGCCAAGGAGATTTTGCGCCTGCGCTCGGTACTTAACGGAATTTTATCCAAGCATACGGGCAAACCTTTGGAGACGATTGCCAAAGACACGGAACGTGATAATTTTATGAGTGCGGAAGAGGCCGTTGAGTATCACCTGATCGATAAGATTATCTCGAAGGATTCTCGGGGGTAGTTGAAATCTGAGTATCCCTCGGCGGATGGGACCGCGCTTTTCAAGGTTGGAAATGAACGGTAAATGTCTTACCGCCGAGAGGATGGTTGCGTGTGCGATTGAGCTGTTCTAAGTTGGTTAGTATTTTTTGTAGACAGTTCCACGGAGGATGTTATGTTTAGGTTCGGCGACGATAAACAAAGTTTTACATGTTCTTTCTGCGGTAAGAACCAGGATCAGGTGCGTCGTATGATAGCTGGCCCCGGTGTTTATATCTGCTCTGACTGTGTGGACATGTGCAAGGATATTATCGCCGAAGAGCTTAGTAAGGATGAGGATGCGGTCGAAGGCAAGCTTCCTAAGCCAAAAGAGATCATGAAGATCCTGAATCAATACGTGATTGGACAGGAAAAGGCTAAGAAAATCCTTTCGGTAGCCGTATATAATCACTACAAGCGGATCAGCATGAACGATAATAACAAAGATGATGATGTGGAATTGCAAAAGAGCAATGTTCTGATCATAGGCCCTACCGGTTGCGGTAAGACATACTTGGCCAGAACTTTGGCCAAAATTCTCAAAGTACCCATCGCTTTGGCGGATGCTACCTCCTTAACAGAGGCCGGTTATGTGGGCGAGGATGTGGAGAATATCCTTCTCAAACTTATCCAGGCTGCCGATTACGACATTGAGCAGGCTCAGAGGGGTATAGTTTACGTAGATGAGATCGATAAGATAACGCGCAAATCGGAAAATGTTTCCATAACCCGTGATGTGAGCGGTGAAGGTGTGCAACAGGCTCTTTTAAAGATTGTGGAGGGTACGGTTGCCAGCGTTCCTCCGCAAGGTGGGCGCAAGCATCCCCATCAGGAGTGTCTCCAGATCGATACGGAAAATGTTTTGTTTATCTGTGGTGGAGCCTTCGAGGGTTTGGAGGATATCATCGAGCAGCGGGTCAGTTCTCAGTCCATGGGGTTTAGGGCTAACATAGAGAGCCATAAGAAGCGTGATGTTGGCGGGCTTTTGGCTCAGGTTATGCCGGAGGATCTTTTAAAATACGGCTTGATTCCCGAGTTTGTAGGGCGTATGCCTATAGTAGTGGCCTTGAATGCCCTAGATGAGGTGGCTTTAGTTAAAATTTTGACGGAGCCTAAGAATGCGCTTGTAAAGCAGTATCAGCGCATGTTCAGCATGGATGGCGTTGAGCTTACCTTCACCAAAGAGGCTATTGAGCGTGTGGCCAAAGAGGCAGAGGAACGCAAAACTGGTGCCAGAGCTCTGCGCAGCATTATCGAGGAAGCTATTTTGGATGTTATGTTTGAACTGCCTTCCATGGATAATGTGCGTAAGTGTATAGTTGATGAAGAAGTAATTGAAAAGAAAGCGAAACCCAAGTTGGTGTATGCAAGCGATCTCAGTAAAGAGCCCAAAAAAAGCAG
>OMRK01000054.1 GCA_900313515.1 uncultured bacterium
GGCTGTTGCCCTGGCATGTTGGGCTGCCCGAATCCCGGCTGCTGCCCTTGCGTGTTGGGCTGTCCGAACCCCGGCTGTTGCCCTGGCATGGGCGGCTGTCCGAACACGCCCGGCTGGTTAGGTGCGGGGTACTGTCCGAACCCTGGCTGTTGCCCTGGCATAGGTGGTTGCCCAAACACGCCCGGCTGGTTAGGCGCAGAGTACTGTCCGAACCCTGGCTGCTGTCCCGGCATAGGTGGCTGCCCGAATACGCCCGGCTGGTTAGGCGCAGAGTACTGTCCGAACCCTGGCTGTTGCCCTGGCATAGGCGGCTGCCCGAACGTGCTCGGCTGGTTAGGTGCAGAGTACTGTCCGAATCCTGGCTGTTGTCCCGGCATGGGTGGCTGTCCGAACTGGCCCGGCTGGTTAGGTGCAGAGTACTGTCCGAATCCTGGCTGTTGCCCTGGCATAGGCGGCTGCCCGAACGTGCTCGGCTGATTGGGGGTAGGGTACTGCCCGAACCCCGGCTGTTGCCCTGGCATAGGCGGCTGTCCGAACGTGTTCGGCTGATTAGGCGCAGGGTACTGTCCGAACCCCGGCTGTTGCCCTGGCATAGGCGGCTGCCCAAATACGCCCGGCTGATTGGGCGTAGTATACTGTCCGAACCCTGGCTGCTGTCCTGGCATGGGCGGTTGTCCGAAGGCACCTGGTTGGTTAGGCGCTGAGTACTGTACGTTTCCTGATGGCTGGCCAGGAGTAACGCCGAATTGCTGAGCATCCTGCGGATTGTTAGGAGCAGTGTACTGATTGAAGTAGGGGTTCTGCTGTGCTGCCGCTTCGGCACAAGCCGTGGGCGAATGGCCCAAAACGCGCTTGCCGTCGCTGTAACGCTTGGGATACGGATTTTGACTAGGATCTTTGGCGCTGTACGGCCTTTCAATTTCTGCCACCAATTCGGAAATTTGGTTGGCGTTATCTTTGATCATTTTCCAATAAGCGCCGCAGGCAGCCTTGATGACCTCTTCGGTGCGTTGCTGCTCCTGCTTCACTATTTGGATTTGCAACATCGTGTTGAATTCTAAAGTTAAGTAATCCTCAGTTCCCCACTTATCGCCGTAGGAATCCCGGTAAAGCAAGGCCAGGAAACTGAACCAGCGGCTGAGATCTTCGGTATTAGGTTTTGTGTACAGGGGCCTGAGCTTGCTGTTTATGTCGGCAATAACCTTTTTGCACAGTCCCGGGTCGGAGATGAGACGGCTGAGGGCCTGGGCTTCGTTCTTAAGGAGGATGGGGGCTGGAGGAGTGCATGAGGCATCCACATAGCGATAGCACTTCTCCGGCTCTAAGAACTGAATGATGCTCAGGGCCACGCCAAAGACGAAGGCTCGGCGAGCATCTACTACCGCTTGTTGTTCCACCGCGCTCAGTAAGGCCGGATCGGGGAAGATATGATCGTTGCGATCGATGTGCAGACATTCGTTGTTGGAATAGAATTTAACGTAGCTACGACGCAACTCAACTAAGGCCGAGAGGTAGTTGACGGGGAAACCGCCTGCTTCCCGGTAGAATATGATTTCGTCGCACTCACTGACGCCATTCACCTTGTCCGACACCTGCTGCTTCAGGTAATTCTCCAGCTTGCGGCGGTTGTTATTTATACTATCGGCTAACTCGGAGGATACGGAATCGGGGACCTTCGGCAGGGCAACCAGGCCAGAGATTTGATCCTCCTGCATGACGTAGGCCTGTCCGTCGTCCGACTTCTGGGCCCAAAAGCCAGACAGGCGCAGATAGTTGTCTATCTGTGAAGTCCAGGAACTTTCGTTGGGGAACTTCTTGAAAAATACGTCGATAACATGGTAATCTTTGGGAATATCGGCAAAGAAGGGGCGGGCCATTTGCACCATGAGCGTTTCCCAATTCCCGGCATTACCCTGTCTGAGGGCTGTGCGCAACTCCATTACACCATAGCCCGGGCAACTGAAGACATTGCGGGTCAGCTGATCGAAGATCTCTGGGCCGGTAACATACTTGGAATAGATAGAGTCGAAATCGCTGGTCTCGTAAAGAACCAGTGAGTGATGACACTCCTCTTTCTGGGCAAAGAAATTAGCCCGATCCCGCAGGCGCTTGCTGAAGCTGACGATAGCATCATCGAGCATTTTAAACTCGTTGATAACTCCAGGGATGTGAGCCGTTTCGCAGCCGTTGATGCACTCACATATCTTGTTGAGGATACGTATACACTCACTTAAAACCATGAGGCGAAGCTCATAAAACAGGAAGCCGCGCTGCCTATCCAGACCGAACGATTCGGCGATAGTGTTTTTAGTGTAGGTATCTATAGCCACCTGCCTATCGCCGAAAAAGAAAGTACTCTTCTCGGATTTGATCAACTCTTTAAGGTGGTTTTCATAAGTTTTACGGATGGTATCCCGCGTCTTGGCTGTGGCCTCTACCGCCCTGCCCAGTTCCTGGGCCAGCGTAGAGAGCTCTTCAGACAGCTTCTGTAAGGCTGCTCTGACCAGTACCAGGCTCTTATCGCCCTGACGAGTTAATCCCAGTGCCCAATCTCTGATGGCGCCGACTTGTTCTCCAGAGCCGCACAGGCGCTTAATCAGTTGCTCCGCGTTATCGTAAATGGTGCGCGAATATTCGCCCCAGGTCGTGGAGTCGCCAGCTTTGGCCATCTTTTTCAGCTCATCCTCAATATTCTTGCGAATCAGCCCTGAGTTTTGGGAATTAGCAGGCTTGGATTTGATGTCGTTTATGAGCCTTTGTCCCATTTGCTGAAGACGTGAGGGCAGGCCGTTGCTGCGTCCAGAATCGGGATTAGATTCGACATTGGGATCGACCAAGGCCATCAAGAGATCGTGTCGCCCTTCGGTAAAATTGGCTGAATCGACAATCCGCATTTTTTCTCGACCGTCTGCACACAGCCCCGCCGCCTCGGTGAGAGCGGCCTCAGCCACCTTGCTGCCCCCCCAAGAATCGACAGTATCGGCCGCCAGGCGATAAGCGCAGGCGGTCTGAATGCGATGGTGGGGCATGATAATAGAGCTGAATCCTGCCGCGTTGTATCGCTTGCAGAAGGTACGCTCGTAACGGCCTAAATTGGTTTTCCACACCGTATTGGTAAACTGGGCCATGTTGCAGCGAATGCTGCGTTTGCTGTCGGCAAAGCTACCATGGGTGAAATCTTTAAAGATGGACTCCGCCAGCAGATCAAAGATCTTGTCTGGATCGCGGTTTGTCTGATTGGAACTGTTTACACTGTCGTAAATATAGGTGAGGTTAAAGGCGGGAACGGAAACAGCATGGCACTCGCGGTTGTTCCAATAAGCCTCAAAGTTGTGATCGCCGTACTGGTAGTAGTCGAGCTCTTTGATTAAGGCATAGGCATTGGCCGTCATCCTTTCGGAACCAACCACACTGCCGAAGTGGCCTGGGAAGATTAAGTGGCCGATAATCTGGACATCGTGCAGACATTCCTTCACCAGGAAGGCCAGATCTAAGAGCATGCCGCTACCAGTGCCGCCAGCGATGGAGGAAACGATAACTACATCAAATTTTGAGAAATCAAATTGCAGGCGGTCGTTGAGCCCCAGGGCTTTAAGCTCGGGAGACTCGGAAATTTTACGATGGTTAGCTGAGTCAGAAATCTTGGCAAAGGCATTGTTAAGCTTGGCTTTTATAGTTTCGTAGTTGACAAAGAAAGCCATGCGGCTGTAAGCGCGGATCTGACCGGCTCCTTCGGTAACGCTACCCAACTTATTGAGCCCAGGGTACCACCAACGTTCAATTCCAGAGTATTTGTGGAAATTGTCGGTGATAGCGCTGGTGTCGGACACCGTGGCCTGCACCTTTTCTGTGTCGGCAAAATTGGTTAACCCCTGGAGTTGAGGCGGAACGATAGCGCTTTTCTCTGAAGTGTCCGTATCGATCCACAAGTAACTGACAATGGGGAAGGTTTGCAAACTGCCGTAACGTTCGCAGAAACGTCTTCTTATGCGGAGGAGGACGTCGCCGCCAGTTCCGCCTAAACCGATCAGCAACGTTGGCCGTATCTTGATAAAAGATTCATCAACGGCATTAACTTTATTAAGATTTTCTTGTTCTTGCTGGGGGGTTGGCATGGTAATTCCTCCGTATGACAATTATTCTCTAGATCCGCTTAAAAAATGAGCCTGCCACCTCTCCGGCACAGGCTACAAGAGTCGGCTGGGCTTTATCACTTGCCGCAATTTTTGCACCGCCGGGCAACTCTGTGCTGCCAACGGCGGTTCCTGACCTCTCCTAATCGGCTGGCTTGTCTATAGCCTTGCAGACAATCAAAAACATTATGATATCCGCTACGTAGGCAGCAAAACTAAATACCATTATGTCGTAGGGGAAGAAGCCACCGGATACTCTGGGGAAGAACCAGGCCACAGCCGCGCATAACAAGGCGAACAAGGCCGAGGCAATTGTTGTGAAAATGCTGTAGGTTTGGGCAGAGGAAGGGGACTTTGATTTGCCGCGTACCAAGGCGGAGAAGAAGCATTTGGAGGAAACAAGCCAAGCACAGAGCACGGCTAAGAAGAAGAACCCCACTACCACGGCAATTTCCCATATAGGACGGTGAACTTCGTTCAATCTAACTTTGGCAGTGCGGAACCCTGCTTTCTTCTCGTTCGGCTTATCTTCGGCCTTGACCGATAAATTTTCGTACTTGGCTAACAGCTTGTTGCTTTTGAAGGCCTCATCTTTGGAGTGAAATTCAACCTTATAGACAACTTCGCCGCCCTCTTTAGCCTTGGCTAGTTTTAAGTTTACTTTTCCATCTTTGGCAGGATTTTCAAAGACGGTTTTGGCTTCACCCTTGAAGTTAAAATAGGTAAGAGCCGCCTTGCTTATGACTTCGGAATCGAACCTAGATGCTCCGTCGGTATCCTTGTAGGCGAAGGGAATGCAACGCAGGCCACTCTTTTTGTCCAGCTTGAGCGGACGGCCATCCCGGTCCTGAATCATTATCACATAATCCACCTCTTCGGCGGGAATCGAACCTCGGAATAAAGGTGCTTTTTCTGCTGAATGGGCAGAACCTACATCAGACTCATCCTCGCTATCGGAATGCTTCGTATTTCCTCCAACGTCTGGAGCTTCACCGGGGATCTGAGCAAAGGCGCCCATAGAAAAAATAAAAACGCACAACAGAACGACTGATAGCAGAGCCGCATTTCTGCCTATAGAAAC
Organism: uncultured bacterium; assembly: GCA_900313515.1. Lineage (GTDB taxonomy): Bacteria > Vulcanimicrobiota > Xenobia > Xenobiales > Xenobiaceae > Bruticola. The sequence goes on from OMRK01000054.1 coordinate 5,215, forward strand.
TTTCACAACAGCACCCTCCGAGACGGCAAAATCACTGACCGAAACTTTGATTATATCCTGCTAATTTCCTGCATTAGGCCTTTTTTGACCAACATGCCAACGACCTCCAAGCATTGCGCTTCGTATGTGCCTTCGCACAAGTGGAGGCCGGGCCACGTAGTCTGTACGGTGTGGAGTTTGGCAAAAACACCACTTTGCCGTTGAGTTAGATTTTATGGAAAATTGCACCCTGCCTGTAGTCTGCAAGTATGTAGTAACTAGCAGGCTAAATGTATTCCTCCTGGGATTGCTCCTGCGGAACATAGGGATCTGATTCACCGGCGCCGCTACCTTTCTCTATATGCCAAGTGACGGAGCGTCCATCAGGCATTGAATGAGAATAAGTTTCTGCTAAGCTGAAGAGCTCGTGATTTTGCTCCAGTGCACCAGACAAATCTTCCAGACTGTCTTCCATGTATTCGTTGGCACTTGGCTCTTGATCGGCAAAGAGCACCAGGAAATCCTCATCGCTTTTGGATATGGAAACAAACTTTGAACCGTCAATATCCAACTCTGCCTTTCTGACGCGACCACCCAGAGTGAAATCCAACTCGCCGTTTTGGAGCTCAGAGCCGGATTTAGCGAAAATTTTATAGCAGAAACGATATTTGCTGCCCCGGGTAAAGGCCATTATCAGCAAGCCGATTCCAATAAGGAGCACTATCGTTGCTATTCCAAAGACAACTACCAGGCCTGTTTTCGATTTTTTCTCCAGGGATAGGGTAACCTTTATATCGTTGAACATCCAAGGAAGGCTCTGCTCTTCATTTAGAGTTCGGCTGTCCAAAACCAGGTAGTTTAAAACTACATCGAGATTCTCAACTCCGCGGAGGAGTTCCGGGTTTATAGCCAAGGCGGAGCCATCAACGCTGCTATCCCTGAAGGAAACCTTAGTTAGGCCACGGCAGGAGAGGGTCAGGTTGGCCGAGGCTCCATCTTTTATAAGCTGCTCGGCATCGTCTTTATTGATAAGGAAGGAGAGGGTGATAGGAAATTGATTGGACTGATCGGCACTGGCACCGCTGGGATCTATCCGAATATCAACATCATCGGGAGACTTATCAGTAACCTTATATTTTGCCCCAGTTAAGCGCTTGAGCTTCCAGCCATCTGGAAGTGCAGCTTTAAAGCGAAGTTCCCCTTGATAGTTTCCCTGCTCATCACAGGTCATGGGCACTTCATAACTTCCGTCCAGACCGGTAACCGCCCGGTCCCATTCGTCGTTTTCACTGCCGGCATTCTCGCTGGTCTCAAAGTCGGAGGTCTTGAGTATCAGGGCTCGGCTCTCTTTACCGTCTATTTTTACCTTTTTGATCAGCGGACGAAAGGACACGATCTCGCGTTTAAAATTCGGCCAAATCTTCCCATTCAGACGTTCCTGCAGAAGTTTAAACAGATCATTGGTCCAAACACTGTCTTCATCGGTATGTTGCAAGATCAGGTAAAGAACCAAATTGCCGTTACCCTTGGGGAGGCAGTTTAAGGGCATAAACCAAACGTGAGAAAAACGCTCATCATCCCGGAGTTGACGGTAATAGGGGAAGGGATCCTGACCGGGTGCGTTGCCTAAGCCATTGTCTGTAAGTATCCAATAAAAGCGAATGCCTTTGACTCCATCGGCCGCACCAGGAAGATCCATTGCTCGTTTCAGGTGCGGAACCATACCTTTACCCCAACCTCCATCGCCTGGCCCAGGAACCTGGTTAGGGTCGTTAAGCGCTTTGACAAAGTCTGCCAAGGTTAGGCCCTTGACAACCTTACGGACCCGCCCGCCGTCAGCTCCATCGCTAGTAAACGGCATAATAACGACATTATCCTCCGCACGGAGTGTCTTACCGTCAGGAGCCAGCAAGCCAGCAAAAAGTTGTACAACGCTGTCGGCAAAGCCGTTGGCATAGGTGCCGTACTGACCGTATTTTGGGTTATTACTGCTCATACTTCCAGAAACATCAAGCAGTATAACATGGGTTGCCGGCGGAATGACCCCGCCCGGATCGGCTTGGACAGGCTCAACCGTTACGAACTCCCAGATCGTCACCCCCAATAAAAGGAATAAGCACAATAAAATTTTGTGGTATAGCTTCATATATTACTACCTACTAGTCGCCATTAACCGGTGTAAAGGACCACAACCAGCCTCGGGAGTCGGCCAAGTATAGATAACTTCCCACGGCCACAGGGGGAACTTGCACGTCATCGGCCATGTCGGGCGAAAACTTATCACCGTTTTTGTCCAGGGCGATCTGACCGGTGTAGCGCTGGTTAGCTGAGCCGCAACAGAGAGCATGGAGCTGCCCGTTGCTCATGAGGAATAAGGCGCCTCCGACGGTGGGAGCTATAAGGGCAGTGGCCCCTGAGCCCATGCGCGTTTTGCGGGTGAGGCCTTCGGCGTTAAGGCTGTGGGCATAATTGCCGTCGCCTTCCTGAGTAACAAAGTAAAAGATACCCCTCTGCTCAGAAAAGCCCACCAGGTTACCGGTTTCGCTAAGCAAGATCCGGGGCTCGAGAGAGTCACCATCATCCAAGCAGTAAAGCAGGCAACCGCTGGTTGTGCGGGCATTAAATATGGCCCCGCAAGCGTTGGCATTGTAGGGCTGAACCATATCCAGCATGAAGGGTAGCCAGTCGCCTTTTTTGAAGTCGTCTACACTGAAGTAGCGCAACCACTCGCCCGGGAATCCGGCTAAAATGTAGTGGTCGTTACAACAGGAAAAAAGATTGCTAGCTGACGCATTCTGTGGCAGGAATGGCCCCCAATTGGTCAACTTCTCCAGACCGCCACCGGAATTACTGCGGAACACATCTACGTAATAGGAACCGTCTGCTGTTCTTACTGAGGCCGTCACTATTCCCTTGTTGTCGGTGTGCAGGCAGTCGGCCAATTGGCCATCCAGTTGCAGGACCCCGTCCCGGAAACCGCGCTTAGGGCTACGATTCAGAATTCGGGAAGCAACATCCCATACGGTTATGGTGGAATCACCTGGAATGAGCAACATGCCTGCGGTTAAAATGGCCGGATACTTGGGAACGCCAAATTTCAGTTGCGTGTTCAATATCTCCCGTCCGGTCATGCCGTCCAAAACGGTTACAGCTCCTGTTCCCGAAGAACTGACTATGATCAGGCAATCCATAAGTTTGAGAATGGGAAGCTTGAGCGGTCCGCCCAGATCCATCAGCCTATTAGCTCTAAGGGTAGGCACGCCTTGGGCACTGGCAAAATAGGAGAGGGAAAAATCAGCGTTGCCGGTTTGCAGCTCCATGCCACAGAAAGGACAGAAAAAGGAGGTGCGGGCAATATCCTTGCGGCACACGGGGCAAGGGGAAGTGCCCAGCATGCATTGTGGAGCCTGGGCCCCCGAAAACAGGGAACTATCAGCTTCCGCTTTGGCCAAAGGATAGTTGGGAGTTACGACATTGGCCACACTAGGAGGGGCTTGCTTTTTGGCAGCATGATCCAGAGCAATCTCCTGAACTTCTGCCTGATTGTCGGCCGCTTTCGGTTTGTCTTGCGGTAACCCACAATTTCTACAAAACTTAGCTCCAGGTTTGAGCTGAACACCGCAATATCGGCAGAACTTCCGCTTAACTGCGACATTAGCGGCGGCGTCGGCATTGTCTCCACCGTGCTCAATAAACTGTTCGACCAGCTTTCCGAGCGGTGTTCTGCACTCTGTACAATATAAAGCTGAAGAGCGGCAAAACGCACCGCAATTTGGACATTTCGGCATTTCAGCACTCTTTGATATTTATAAAAAATCCTGCAGAAACACATGGCGCATAAGCGCGTCCCGCAGGTTGGCAAACGCCCCCCCC
>OMRK01000247.1 GCA_900313515.1 uncultured bacterium
TCGGCATATAAACCGAACTCCATAGAAGAAGTGCCTCTACCCTGGGAGATGTTACGCAATCCGGTGGTATAACCGAACATTTCTGCCAGAGGAGCCTGGGCTTTGATGACCTGAATATTGTTCCCCTCAACGGCCAAGCTTTCAATTTTGCCACGCCGTCCGTTCATGTCTCCAATAACGTCGCCGAGATAATTATCGGGGACCTCAATTTCCACATTCATAATGGGTTCTTTGATGTAGCACTCATTCTTTTCTAAAGCTTCATGGAAAGCCATAGAACCAGCTACCTTAAAGGCCAGCTCTGATGAATCTACCTCATGGTAAGAGCCATCAAAAAGCGTAACCTTTACGTCTACCACTGGGAAACCAGCCAAAATGCCACACTGGGCCGCTTCACGGCAACCTTCCTCAACAGCATTGAAATACTCCTTGGGAACTGTGCCATTCACAACCTTGCTTTCAAACTGGAAACCACTCCCTGGTTCCAGGGGTTCAACTTCAATCCAAACATGGCCGAACTGACCATGACCACCAGTCTGACGCACGAAACGACCTTCGGCAGTGACTGTCTTGCGGATAGCCTCTTTGTAAGCCACCTGAGGACGGCCTACGTTGGCATTGACCTGGAATTCACGCACAAGCCGGTCCACAATAATATCAAGGTGAAGTTCACCCATTCCGGAAATCATGGTTTGGCCGGTATCTGGATTAGTGGTGGTCTTAAAAGTGGGATCCTCATCGGCCAATTTACCCAGAGCGGTACCCATGCGTTCCTGATCAGCCTTAGATTTCGGTTCTATGGCAATAGAAATAACCGGCTCGGGGAACTTGATATTCTCCAGTATGATAGGCGCCTTCTCATCACACAAAGTTTCGCCAGTAGTAGAAATCTTGAGCCCTAATACTGCCCCCAGCTCTCCGGCATGCAGGGCCGTCACATCTTCACGATGATCAGCATGCATGCGCACCAGACGACCGATACGCTCGCGCTTACCCTTGACCGTATTGAGCGCGGCACTGCCAACATTTAAAGTACCGGAATAAACGCGTACAAAAGCCAGCTTGCCTACGAAGGGATCGGTGGCGATCTTGAATACTAGAGCGGCCATAGGCTCCTCAATCAAGCCGCGGCGAGTCACCAGCTCATTGGTATTGGCATCGTGAGCCTCGATAGGAGGCAACTCTAAAGGAGAGGGTAAATAATCGACAATAGCATCCAGCAGAAACTGCACACCCTTATTGCGGAAAGAAGAACCGCACAGGACTGGAACGATCTCATTTTTCAAGCAACGGGCGCGCAGGCCGCGGCGGATATCTTCTTCGGTTAATTCCTCGCCCATCAAGAACTTCTCGGTAAGTTCATCGCTACCTTCGGCTGCTTCCGCTATCAAAGCTTCATGATACTCCTGCGCTTCTTTAAGCATATCGCCAGGAATTTCACGATCCTCAAACTGCTGCCCCAATTCATCAAAATAAAAGCGAGCCTTCATAGTTATGAGATCCACCATGCCCTGGAAATTAGCCTCAGAGCCTATAGGTAACTGACAGAGTACCGTTTTAGCCCCCAGACGCTCCTTCATCTTATCAACCACGTTGAAGAAGTTGGCACCGGTGCGATCCATCTTATTAACATAAGCGATACGAGGCACGCGATAGTGATCAGCCTGCCTCCAGACAGTTTCCGATTGGGGCTGAACTGCACCCACGGCGCAGAAAACAGCCACCATGCCGTCCAACACTCGCAGAGAACGTTCAACCTCTACGGTAAAATCGACATGTCCAGGGGTATCAATGATGTTGATGATATTGTCATGCCACATAGCCGTAGTAACGGCAGAGGTAATAGTAATGCCGCGCTCCTTCTCCTGGATCATCCAGTCCATGGTGGCCGATCCGGCATCTACCTCACCTATACGGTGGGTGCGACCAGTATAAAAGAGAATTCTCTCGGTGGTAGTTGTTTTGCCCGCGTCTACATGGGCAGCTATACCAATATTACGAACTTTAGCTAGGTCTATATCTTCTTTGCTACTCACAAGTGCATCCTTGACAATCTCTGCAGCGAGATCGTTAATTTCTTTTTCCATGTTTTGCCCCAATTCTGTTTGGTACCAGCCAGAATCTTCAAACCAGCCCCAAGTCACCACAAGGCGGAATGCGTTTTAACACAACCGCAGAAGTTCCCCCTGCTTCGAACCCCCCGTAAAAAACACGAGACTTTCAATGGCGAATTCCCACCGTTTCCAACAGAATTACACAAGTGTCAACGCCTGGCACTGTGCTGTGTCCCCCACTTTCCCCCCACCTTCCAATTTCAAAAAAAGCACCCCTGCCTAAACTGCCAGGCACAGGTGCTATACATAGACGTGCGACTATTCCAACGCACGCCTCAACCAAAACAGGGCGGTTCCCTCCCCTTAGATAAAGAAACGGAACCGCCCCTGCTTCGAGCCCCCCTCTACGATACACTACCAGCGGTAATGGGCGAAGGCCTTGTTAGCCTCGGCCATGCGGTGGGTCTCTTCCTTCTTCTTGACCGCCTTACCAATACCCTTGGAAGTATCGATAAGCTCATCGGCAAGTCTCTCACGCATGGTGTGACCAGCTCTGGCCTTGGCACCCGCCAAAATCCAGCGCATACCCAAGCTGAAACGACGCTCCTCGCGGACCTCGGAAGGCACCTGATAGGTGGCACCACCTACACGGCGGGGGCGAACCTCCACGGTAGGCATGGCATTTTCCATTGCCTGGTTGAAGATTTCCATAGGCTCGGTGTTAGTCTTCTGCCTAATGATGTCCA
>OMRK01000052.1 GCA_900313515.1 uncultured bacterium
AAGTTCCTTGTCGGCTTCCGTAGGCTGGGCTTGGGGAACTATACCTTGGAAATGCTTCTGCACAAAGGAAAGGCTGCGGTTAACCAGGTTGCCCCACCAGCCCACCAGTTCGTCGTTGTTGCGACGCAGATATTCCGCCCAGGAGAAATCGCTGTCGGAAGTCTCAGGGGCAGTGGCCGTCAGGACATAGCGCAGAGGATCGGGATCGTAGTTTTCCAGATACTCATTGACCCAAACAGCCCAGTTATTGGAAGTAGACAACTTGCGCCCTTCCAGATTTAGAAACTCGTTGGCAGGGATGTCATAAGGTAAGTTAAGCCCACCTACACCCATAAGTACAGCCGGCCAGCGGATGGCATGGAACGGAATGTTGTCTTTGCCTATAAAGTAGTAGGTTCTAGTCAGGGGATCCTCCCACCATTCCTTCCATGCCTCTGGAGTACCCTGCTGCTTGGCCCAAGCTACACTAGCCGAGAGGTAGCCAATCACTGCATCCCACCAAACGTAGATGCGCTTGTGCTCGTAGCCCTCTATGGGAACGGGAATTCCCCATTCCATATCTCTGGTTATAGCCGAATCTTTAAGGCCCTCATGTAAGTAATTGTTGGTGAAATTCATTACATTGGGGCGGAAATTTTGGCGTGTCTTGAGCCAGTCTATGATCTTTTCATTAAAAGCTGACCATTTAAAGAAGAAATGTTCAGTTTCTTTAACTACAGGCCTAGCACCGCAGAGCTTACATTTAGGTTCGATCAGATCTTTTGCATCAAAAGTTCTGCCGCAGGCATCACATTGATCGCCTCTAGCCTTTTCTGCACCGCAGTTAGGACATTTACCTTCTACATATCTGTCCGGAAGAAAGATCTTTTCATCAGGGCAATAAAGCTGCTCTTGAGAGTGAAGGTATATATATCCTTTTTCATAAAGATCCTTAAAGATCTTTTGTACAATTTCGTAGTGCTCAGCTGTCCTGGTGCTGGTAAAAAGTTCCCACTGAATATGCAGATCATCAAAAGTTTTGGCAATGATCTTATGATAGCGATCGGCTACCTCCGCAGGAGTGATCCCTTCTCGGTTAGCGGTGATAGTGATAGGCGTGCCATGCTCATCGGTGCCGGAAACCATAAGAACTTTATCACCATGCATGCGGTGGTAGCGGGCGAAAATGTCGGCTGGCAGATAGCAACCAGCTACATGCCCCAAATGCAGTGGGCCATTGGCATAAGGCCAGGCCACAGCAACCAGTACATGCTCGGGTTTTGCTGTAGACATTGCAATCATTCTCCTTTTCGATTCGTGTACCTAAAGAAACCCGCCCAGCTTCGCCTCACTGCAAATTTTCCCCTTTTAGAAAGAGGTGGTACCAAGCCGGAACAACAGCTGACTCTCGTTCCTGTAGCCATTTTGACCAATTTTTCCAATCAGAGGTGCTAGTGGAGAGCGTGAGTTGGAATTTAGTCACATTAATCTATAAAGCAGGTAGAAAAGTATTTTTGTTTAAATGTAGAAAAGCGCGGTCAGGCGAGAACGGGGGAGATCCAGCTTTTTAGCGAGTTCTGCGCCTTGGGGCGGGGCTATTGGAAAAGCTTTGCACTATGTTGGTTGGGGTAGGTTTTGGTAAGCTATGGCATTAATAGAGGTTAAATCTAACAAGGTTACAACTTGTTTAGGCTGTGGGAGGCGTATCGCCGTTGGTGATATCGTCTATGAAGACGATGAAATGGATCAAATATGGTGCAAACACTGCTACGATGAAACTGTTGCTGAAATAGAAGCAGCTGAGGCAGCCGGTGAAACCGAAGCTTATTACGATGACGAATCCTACGAAGATGAAACCGAAGAATACGCTGGAGATGAGCCTGAAGAGATAGCCGCCGAGGCGGTTCAGGCCGTGCCGGCAGCTGAAAGTGCTATATCTACGGCCGGTGCCGTGTCGCCAGCTCCGGGGAACCGTGGCGCGTTGAATGGAGCGGCGCCCAGCCCCGCATCTGCTCCGGCTGCTTCTGCACCGGTAGTTACTAGGAGTGCGGCTGGAGGGCTCAACAACAACTTACATCAGCCTTCGGGCTTGCCCCCGGTAAAAATGGGCGGTCGCGGTGCGAGCTCGCGCGGTCTTATCGATGATTTTGCCATGCCTACAGTTGGACGCGGAAGTTCCGGTGCTCCTTCGAGTGCTCCGTTGAACTCTGCCAAGCCGCCGTCTTCTCAGGTTAGCGGCGCTGGAACTGGAACAGCAGCTCAGTCGCGGCCTTCAAGTGGTGCAAGGTCGGCAGTTGCTTCCACGCCAGTTGCCGCATCTGGTGCTAACCAGGCGGTAGGAAATCGCTCTGACAGTGCTGCGAGCGCTCCCGCGCAGACTGCTGCAAGTTTAGGAACTTCCAGTCAACCCCAAACCGCGCGACCACAGCCCGGTTCACAGTCTTCCTCTGGCCAGTTCCGTGCTGTCGGCAAGAAGTCCGACTCAGGGTTGCCTCCAGTTGTCCCCCAAGATCGTGCTGTCAACCCGGCTTCGGCGAGGCCTTCAACGCAGGTGCGCACTAGTCCTCAGCAGGCTTCTCCGGTTGCTAGGGCGCAGGCTGCTCCTCAGCCGGGTGCGCGGGTTTCTCAGTCGGCCGCTCCCCGTCAACAGCCTGTGCCGTCTGTAGCTCAAAATAACCAACCCCGTCCTGTATCGTCCGCTCAGCCTCAACAACCTGCTCAGGTGCGCAGGCCAGTGCAGCAACCAGTGCAGGAAATGCCGTCTTCTTCTCAGTTTTCACGTGTCGCTGAGCCTACTGCGGCCTTCCAAGATACAGAGCAGCCTCATTATCCCGACGATGTAGGTTTTCCTAACGGAAGTGAGATGCCCGAGTTCTATAATGTCCCGGAGCATACTGATGGGCATTACGATAAAACTTACGATGCTGGCGGTGAGTTCGATACTCACAATGCCCAGTCTTATCCCAGTGCGCAATACGAGGATGTAGATTATGCGCATGAACAATATGCCAAAGCAGCCTCCCCGGGATATGGGGAATCCCGTTCGGCGGGCGCCTCTCTTGAACACACTGTTCCGGTAGGTCTTGCTGAATCGGAGCCTACAAAGACTGAAGATGTCGGAAATTCCACTTACCGCTTAGGACGCTCCAAGGTATCCGAGGCTGACTTAGCTAGTTATCCGCCTTTGGGGGTTGAGCCTGTGGCTATGACTTCCAGCCGAGATGAGCTGCAAGAGGAAGAGGATGAAGAAGGGGGAGATGATGGTGGAGCTAGTTTTGGCAATCGCAATACTCTCTACGATAGTATAGGTTGCGCTCCTATATCAGATAACTCTCCTCAGGGGCTTTGGAATAGATATCACATTTACATGTCCGAGAATTTAAGAACGGACATGCTGGATGGTTTGGCTAGTCCTGACAGCCGCAATTGGGCATGCATAAGTGCCGATATGGAGACAGTCATATCCCAGGGCGCTCCTTCCTTGCAAGTTGGCCAGGAGCTTGAGCCAATGCTGGCGCGCATGCATAAGGGTCAGGTTCTGGAATATGGCTGGCCTCTAGCTTGCGTGGAAACTAACGAGGGCCTGAGTGTGGCTCCTTTGTTGGTGGTGAGCATTACCCAGCCGCCCTACGATGGCAAGCAGGTGAAAGTGCTCAGTGAGCCGGTTATCAATCCCGCTCTTCTGCGCGCTCTGTTCTCCAGTAGTAGCGATGTCGATTTCATGCGCTCTAATTTTGATGAGGTTGTTCCCCATGGAGCAGTGGCCATACGTCGCTTTGTGGAGCGCATAAGTGGCCTTATGAATCTCAAGGTTCACGATCTTGATCCCTTGAAACTGGTTCGCGAGTTGCCTACCGATACTGGTATGTATAATATGGCGGTTTTGATGCTTACCAGTACCTCAGAGATCGCTAAAGATACCGTGCAGGAGCTTCGCCTTATCGCCAACAGTACCGACTGGCAGAACAGTGCTACCTCATGTTTGTTTGGCCACGAGGTGAAGGAGCTGGAAGGCCGTGATACTATGCCGGTCATGCCCTGGTCTGCAGAACAAATTTTTGAAGATTCACTGCAAGCCATACGTACCAAGGCTTTGACCATTTTTACCCTGACTAAGCGCGATACTATTGAACAGCTCATAGCCTCTGCTTGTGCCAATGCTTGGATCGATAATGAATCCATATTGGTGCTTTCCGATAATGAAAAGCGTCTTGACGATATTGTCAAGCTCTCCAGCGATGTGCACTCCGCCCTCTTGGTGCGCACCTGCACAGAGGATGATTTGGCCAGAAATCCCAAGCGTCGCTGTCACAGTATTTCCGATCTTGCTTCCATCCTATTAAGGGAGGTGGAGGCGGCCAGTTCATCTATCAGGCAGATTATCGAGAAGGCGTATCAAGATCTAGAGAATGTGGAAAAGATGCGCAAGGAAGCTCTCAAAGGAGCGGCCTTCCGCAAAGAGTGGGGCAACAAAAAGATTAAATGGGAAACTGAGCGCTTGGAAGTTGCCAAACGTATATGGCCGCACGGTCTTTACCCGCAGGGCACAGATCCCACAGTTGTGGGGTCTGACGCCAAGGCTCTGGAAAAAGTGTCACTCTTCAAGAGCATGCGTGTTAGCTCGTTTATGCGTCAGATTGGTGCAAAATCGGA
>OMRK01000034.1 GCA_900313515.1 uncultured bacterium
ACCATTCAGGATATTGTAGAGCAGAAGCTTTCTTGGGTTTTTGCTTGCCCAATATCTATTCGTGTGTCTGGTCGCACCGATGCCGGAGTGCATGCCTTAGGACAGGTACTTTCCTTTAGGACAACGGTCAAGCGTAAGCCCGAAATTTTGCTAAATGCTCTAAAGAAGCTTCTACCAAATACCATAGAAGTTCTCAGTGTAACTTTAGAATCTGAACGCTTTCATGCTCGCTTTACAGCTAGAGCTCGTGAATATGAGTATTTAATCAAAGACAATTCCGATGTTGATCCCTTTTTTCGGGATCGTATCTTGTATGTCAAGCATAAGCTAAACATTGAGGCAATGCGTCAAGGGGCTTCCTATTTGCTGGGCAGTCACAATTTCGCCTCATTTGGCTCTCAAGTTCCTAAAGATGAACCGACAGTTAGGCGCATGTTGTCGATAACTTTTGCTGAAGATTACGTGACAGGACCAGGCCCCTTTGCTCGGGTTGGTCGTTTGATTATTTTAAGGATCAAGGCTAATGCTTTTTTGCGCCGTATGGTGCGCATGATTTGTGGTGCACTTATCAAAGTTGGCAGTGGTCAGTGGCCTCCGGAAAAAATTGGGGAAGTTTTAGAGAAGGCGGATCCGCGTTTCTGCCCACCGCCTGCATCCCCCGGTGGCTTGTATTTTAAAAACGTAGATTTTACGCAGGATTGAGGGCTTAACGCTTAGAAGTCCTCGGGGGTCAATCTGTTTAGGCCTTTTATGGTAAACTAGTGGGAGGCTTGTAAATAATGGAAGATTTTGAAGCTAAGTTGGAAGTTGCTGCCGATAAGTTAGGTGAGGCTATGAAGGCTGCCCCCGAGGCGGAGCGTGCCGTTCTTAAGGAACTGTATGACAGTTGCAAGGCTTTTGTAGATAAGAAGCCCGGGCAGGTGGATATCTCTGCCTTGTTTGCTTTCTGCATAATTAATAACGGTGGCATCAACAGCGAGGGTGTTATTGGTGCGGCTGCGGAGTACATCAATGCCGACCTGGAGTTCTGTCGGCATCGCAGGGCTGCTAAGTAGCAAGGGGAGCTGGGGGAAGAAGGGCATCCCTTTTGTTAGGAGAGACAGGCTCGGGCGGTTTTCGTGGGCCTGTCTTTTTGTTTTTGGTGGCGGGGAGCGGTAGGGAACCGTCTGTAAAGTGGAGGAAACCTGAAAAACTATGCGTCAAACGGGTGCTTTACCTTGTCAAATAATTGAGGAGCTTATTAGAAGTCAAAAGATTTCCAGCACTTCTCCCATTCCCAGCTTCAATATCCAACCGGCCAGCTTGGATCTACGACTGGGGCAGAGGGGGTGGCGCATAGGGGCAGCCTTCTTACCACGCTCGGCTGAACCTATCTCCGACATTCTTCTCGATAGCGCCTTGGAGAGCATCGATCTTAAAGAGCCATTTGTCCTTGAGAAAGGGGCTACTTATGTGGTAGAGATAGAAGAACGTTTCGCTCTGCCAGATTCGGTACATGCTTATGCCAACAATAAGAGCAGTACCGGACGCATGAATGTGTGGACCCGCATATTAGCCGATGGTGTGCCGCGTTTCGATAAGATTCCACCCGGGTATCGAGGTAAGGTCTATGCGGTAATTACGCCTCGCTCTTGGCCCATTAAAGTAAAGCAAGGTTGTACGTTGAACCAAGCCAGGCTTATCTGTGGTGATAACCGTCTTTTAGATTTTGAGTTGGAAATGTTGAATGAGGAGGTTGGTTTAGTTTATAACAACAAGGGGCAACGCGAACCAGCCTTGATCGATGGTGGTCTGCTTCTTACCGTCGATTTGAATCAGACTATTGCCGGATATAGGGCCATCCCTTGTGCCGAGCCTGTAGATCTGTGCAGTAATACGCCGCAAAAGGGAAGCGATTACTTCGCTCCTATTAAGGCAGAGAATGGTGAGGTGCTCCTGCAGAAAGATGGTTTTTACATCCTTTCCACCCGGGAGTTTCTGCGTGTTCCTCCGGCTTTTGCCGTGGA
>OMRK01000051.1 GCA_900313515.1 uncultured bacterium
ATGTCGATATTTAATTTGATACAACGCCCCCTGGTGATAGTTGCCGCCTCTTTAGTTTTAGCCGATCCTTTAACTTGGTTGCAGTGGTTAGGGGTTGTATTGGTATTGGCAGGCATACCTTTAGCGAGGATCAAGAAGAGATGAATTTTGTTGAAAGTATGAATTGGATTGAGCGTCAACATTCTTTTCCCGAAAAGATAGAAGATTTTCACGCTCGTCGTTTTGCCAAAATGCTCGAATTTATGCCCAGTGAGTTTAACAATATTCCTTCCATCATCAGTGTGGGCTCCTGTGGCAAAGCATCTATTTTAAGTTTCTGCGCCTCAATATTTTCTAATCTAGGTTACAAATGTGCTGTCGGAGTCAAGCCACCCCTAAGTGAGTCGCCTGTTGGTAACTTACAGCGCTACCAAATATGGCATAATGGTTCGGTTCGCTCTATGAGTGAAAGAGAATTTATGGAGTTGTTTCCACTGTTAAGGGAAGCGGTCGACGGGGTAGAGCGTGAGCCAGAATTGGGCAAGGTGGCTCCCTACGATATGCGCCCTTGGCTCCTAAATTATTGGGCCTTGAAAGAGGGGGTTGATTATATTTTCTGTGAGGCTAATATTGGCTATAGAAGCGATCCTGTCAGTCTATTGCCTCGCACTGTTTTAACTTTAGTCGGTCCCATTGGGACAGATCATGGCCAATTGTTAGTGGCTCCCCAAGGTTTCCATACCGAGTTGGAGAAAAAGGCTGGTCCCTTCTATCATAAGGTTGAACCTTTGCGCCATAAAGATAATTTGATTTTTGCCCGCCAAGATCCGAAGGTTATCCCTTTGCTACCGCAAGGGTTGCTTTATGGGCGTGATTTTTCTGCCCAGGATCTTAATTGTTCATTGAGCGGTTCAACTTTTAGATTAAATTTGTCGGATGAAATTTGCAAACGTTATAACGTAGACCCGGTTGGCTTAAATTCACAAGTCTTCCATTTGAACGCTTTGGGCTCTTTTCAATGTGAAAATGCTTCTCAGGCCTTAGTTGGTGCTTTAACAATTTTAGGGCCGCGTTGGCAAGAGATGGATAGCGGACTGAAAGTTACCTCAGTTAGTGGTCGTTTACAAAAGTTGTCGGATAATATGTTGGCCACGGTGGCTTCCAGTCCGGAAAAGTTGCAGGCGCTTCTCGATTCTTTGGCGGAGCTTCTCGGGGATAAAGAAAAGATCTACGTTTGCGCAACGTTTTTAGATCGCATCCATTATCTTAAAGAAGCGGTTAATCTGCTGGCCAATTGGCCCAAACTTTCGGAACTGATTGTTACAAACTATTTAGATGACGAAACGAATCGCGATATCCATCCTAGTGCCCTAATTCCAATAGCTCCTCAAGCCAATATCTTTCCCTATTTTCCCCAAGAGGCCAAGGAATTTGCTTTGCGCAAAGCAGGCGAGAGGGGTGAGCGGGTTCTCTTTTTGGGGAATGGCATGCTTAGTTACCTGAATGAAAATGGGGTCGTTTAATTACTCTAATAACGAATCTTGTGCACACTGAGGATGGATTTATTCGTGGTGTGCACAAGTTGTGAGTGCTTCCGTTAGATTTCGGAACTAAATTTTACAATGCACACTTTAGTGCTTGTTCCTTCCCCAGAAGGTATTGTAACGATCGGGCGTCCATCCGGGCTTGATATCTTTCACGGCTTCTGCGGCAGTTATAACCGCATCGCCATTATCAAGATCTATCAGCGTATAGCGATCGTTTCCCATACCTAACTCTTTCATGTAACTGAGCTGGCGCAGCCCGTGCCGGGTTTCTACACGTTCGATCAGGGCTTTGCCGCCTCCGTCTGGCAGATTATAGAGCAGGTCCAGGCAAGCGTTGTCTACAGCCAAAATGTCCAGCGAGGCCAAAAGGCCCACGTCTGGGGTTACTACGGGTTCCGCTTGGGGACCTTCGCAGTCGCAGGAAACGGACATGTTGCGCATGGTGTTGATAAAGCAGACGTGGGGAGCGAAGTAATCTACGGTCGCTTTAGTGCTTTCACTTATGCGCTCCATGAGCTCTTCTTCGGCGATACTCCACATGTTGTTGGAACCAACCGCCGTATGAATTTCCTTTTTACCAATTCTGCCGTCTGCGCAACCGATGCCGATATTTTTGTTCGAACCTCCGAAGCCGCCCATCATGTGGCCTTTGAAGTGGGTCAGAACTAGCAGAGAGTCATAATTCAACATGCTCTTGCCTACATGCATCTCTTCAAACCATTTGCCGCCTTTTACTGGCAGTGTGACCACACCTTCGGCGTCGGTTATATCCACTGGGCAGAAGGTCCAGCCGTTGATTTCCAGCGTTTTACGATGTTCCTCGGTGGTGTAGCGGCTACCCTCGTAGTAGGTGTTAGTTTCAATTATCGTTGCATCGGGTAAACGAGAGGCAATAAGCTCCCGGATCCAGGGTCGAGGAATAATATTTGGCCCCTCGGCCTCACCGGTGTGTAACTTGATGGCCACTTTGCCTGTAAGCACGGAGCTTACCTTATCGTAGATCTTTTTCAGGCCTTCTTCAGATAGATCGCGAGTAAAGAACACAACGGAGCTTTCACCCGTGCGTTCTGCAAAGGGAATATATTTGTTGCCGTCTCTTCCGGGAATTGGTTTGTTGCTCATGTTCTCTCCTTTTGCCTGTTCAGGGCTATTTGCAGACTTCGACGGAAAGTGGTGTAAGCCATTCTTGAGAAGTACTCTTCTTAAACTATTTCGATGGCCAAATGCGAAACCAGTTGTTAGCTGTCCTACAGTAACAAAGCTTTATGTTAACGGATAGAATGGGAATTTTCACCCGCCTAGCAGGGATGTATATTTGCGCGGGCGAAAGTGCAGCACACTGCTTGCAGAAATAGTTCGTGGAGCTAGCTGGCTCGGAGGATTTGTAGATTTATGCCTATCAGCTTGAGTAAAGGTCAAAAGATTAGTTTAAGCAAGGAAGATCCCGGTATTACCCACCTCATGGTAGGTCTGGGCTGGGATACCAACCGTTACGATGGCGGCTATGATTTTGACTTGGATGCTTCTGCTTTCTTGTTGGGAGCAAATCACCACGTCACCAACGATTCCGACTTCGTGTTTTATAGCAACACCACCCACCCCTCCAGAAGTGTTATCCACAGTGGTGATAACCGCACCGGTGCCGGTGAGGGCGATGATGAAGTTATCAAGGTTGACCTCAGTCTGGTTCCTCCCAATATTGAGCGCATTGAGTTTACCGTTACCATTTACGACTCAGTTAAGCGCGGTCAGACCTTCGGCATGGTAAGCAACGCCTACATCCGCGTGGTTAACGACGATACCGGTAAGGAAGTTTGCCGCTTCGATCTGGGTGAGGACTTCTCCCAGCAGACAGCTGTAGTGGCTGGTGCTATTTACCGCCGCGGTGCTGAGTGGCGCTTCGATGCCATAGGCTCCGGTTACGATGGCGGCTTGGCTGCCTTGTGCGCCAGCTACGGCTTAGATGTTCAGGGTGAGTAATTTTTAGTTGGCAGGCTTTTAAGAGCCGCGCTCCTGGCAGTAGGATTGCTACTAGCTGGGAGCTTTTTTTTGTTTGAGGAGCAATTGACAATTAGCAATTGACAATTAGCAATTAACAATTAGCGATTAGGAATTAATAATTCGTAATGCTTAATGCGTAATTCGTAATTAGAAACGAGTGAATTGAGCGCGGGGCGTGTGAGCGTGAGCAGGTGGTGAACGGAACGCGGGAGAGCAATTGGCAATTAGGAATTAGCAATTAGGAATGAGGAATTAATAATTCGTAATGCTTAATGTGTAATTCGTAATTAGAAACGAGTAAGTTAAGCGCGGAGAGTAATTGGCAATTAGCAGTTGGGAATTAGCAATTAACAATTGGCAGGGCGTACGCGGGGGGGGCGATTGAGGTGGGCGCTCACAGTTTGGGGCGGCTCCGTCGGTGCTGGTTGCTTGCTGGTTGGGGGCTGCAGGTTAAGGGGAGAGCTTGCGGTTGGGGGGCGCCTGCAGTGGATGCGCTCGTAGTAGGAGAATCGGACTGTTTTCGGGAACGGCTTGGGGCGTGAAGCTTAAACTGATAGAGTTTTTTAAAAGTGAAGTTGGCGGCTGGAAGTGCTGGGAAGTGGCCTGGCTAATTATTGCTACCCTCATTATTTTGGGCCTTTCACTTTATTGGCACGATGGAATATTGAGCCTGGGTGCTGCTCTCACAGGTGTTTGGTGTGTCATTCTCACCGGCAAGGGTAAGCGTTCCTCCTTTATTTTGGGGCTGTTCAATGTGGTGCTTTATTCTATCATCTCCTGGCAGGCCAAGTATTATGGCGAAGTCATGCTCAATATGCTCTATTACCTGCCCATGAATTTTGTCGGC
>OMRK01000082.1 GCA_900313515.1 uncultured bacterium
ACAATCAAAATCTACCAAAGTGATTCGGCCAACTGCACTGCGAGCCAAAGCCTCGCAGGCCCAAGAACCGACTCCACCAATACCTACCACCGCCACATGGGCTGCCTCCAAACGTTTATAAGCCTCTAAGCCAAATAGACGAATTAAACGCTCAAAGAAGCGTAGTTTCTCCTTATCCATCCCAATTGCTCCCTACACTCCCCAAAAAACCTAAAAAGCTGGCCGTTCGCTCAACCGGCAGTAACACATTAGCTAATAATCGTCAATTTGTTATTTGTTAGGGATTGCTTCACATCGATAACGCGCTGATTGCTAGAGCCACGCCAGAGGAGGCTTAATGAACGTTGAGCAATCACGAAGGGCCCATCGACCAGAACGTCAACAGCCTCCAAAAGCCTTCTTTGCGTTTTACTGGCCACTAACTCCTCGAAAGTGTAACCGCTCCAAGCCATGACACTATAACCACAACGGTGCGCCATATCCGCCAACTCGGCAAAGGCTTCCGGCTGATCGAAAGGCTCCCCTCCACTTAAGCTCAGCCCATCTAGGAGGGGATTTCCTTGCATCATTTCGATAAGGGTTTGCGTATCGATAGACTGACCCGCGCTATAATCGTGCGTATGAGGATTGTGACAACCTGGACAATGACGTTTACACCCTTGGGCAAAGACCACAAAACGCAGTCCAGGGCCATCAACTACAGATTCCTCAACAATACCCGCTATTTTAAGGTTCATTTCTTTCAGCCTTCGTGCTTAACCCGATCATGTTCTTCGGCACGTTTGGCATTGTTGAAGCGATCAAGAGTGCCTACCAGATAACCGGTTATACGCCTTATCCTCTCAAACTTCACTCCACCCTCTTCTTCAAGCCTTCCACAACCGGGACATTTATCATAAATAACACCGGTATATCCACAGACAGGATCGCGATCTACAGGATGATTGACTGCGCCGTAACCGATGCCCGCCTCCTTCATGGCCCTCACGATCTTCTCAAAAGCTACAAGATTACGTGAAGCATCCCCATCCATCTCAATGTAAGTTATATGACCTGCGTTAGTGAGCTCGTGATAAGGTGCCTCAAGGTTGATCTTATCGAAGGCACGTATCTTATAATAGACGGGAACATGAAAACTGTTTGTATAGTAGTCGCGATCAGTAACCCCTTCGATAACGCCAAATTTTTCGCGATCAATACGAACGAAACGCCCTGAAAGTCCTTCGGCTGGAGTGGCTAAAAGGGTGAAGTTTAACCCGTACTTCTCACTCGTATCATCCATACGTTTACGCATATAACGGACGATCTCTAACCCTAACTCCTGAGCCTCTTTACTCTCTCCGTGGTGAACTCCCAAGATAGCCTTGAGTGATTCGGCCAAGCCGATAAAACCCATGGATAAAGTTCCGTGCTTGAGAACATCACGAACTTCGTCCTCCCAGGTGAGCTTTTCCGAACCGATCCATACGCCTTGACCCATCAAGAAGGGGAAATTCTTAACTTTCTTGCGAGACTGTATCTCCATACGATCAAGGAGCTGTTGGATGACTAGATCCATCTTTTCATCGAGCAACTTGAAAAATTCTTTCTTATCACCTTTGCTCAAGATGGCTAAGCGAGGCAGATTGATGCTGGTAAAGCTCAAATTTCCACGACTGGTAACAACTTGACGATCTCTATCGACAACATTTCCCACCACACGCGTACGACACCCCATGTAAGCGATCTCACTATCAACTTGACCTGGCTTGTAGTACTGCAGATTGAAAGGCGCATCGATAAAGGCGAAGTTGGGGAAGAGCCTCTTAGCACTGACACGACAAGCTAATTGGAAGAAATCGTAATTGGGATCACCAGGATTGTAGTTGATCCCCTCTTTCACCTTGAAGATACTCACAGGGAAAATAGGAGTTTCGCCATGACCTAACCCAGATTCTGTGGCCAGAAGTATATTTTTTATCACCAGTCGCCCCTCACTGGAGGTGTCCGTGCCGTAGTTGATAGAGCTGAAGGGAACCTGTGCTCCGGCGCGGCTATGCATGGTGTTTAAATTGTGGATCAAAGCTTCCATAGATTGGAAAGTTTCACGATCAACATCCTGCTCCGATTCTTTCAAAGCTATGACTTGTACACGCTTTAAAATATCAGTACTTTCGCAACCGAAATGGGCCACTAATTTTGCCAACTCTTCCTCTTGATAAGGCGCAGAATCGTCAAGCCGAATGGAACATTCTTTGATCTCGTTGTTGAAAAATTCTTCCACTTTATCGCCATCAAAGAGAACTTGCAAAGCTCTGATGATATTTCTACGGTAAAATCTGCGGAACGATTTGGCCACATAGGGTGCTAAGTAATAATCTATAGCGGGAATGCTCTGCCCCCCGTGTTGATCGTTCTGGTTCGATTGAATAGCAATACAAGCTAAAGCCGAAGCGCTTCTTATTCCCGAAGGCTCACGCAAAGTTCCATGACCCGTACCGAAACCATTGGTGAAAAGCTTGTGGAGATCGATCTGACAACAGGTAGTTGTCAAGGTGTAAAAATCCATATCATGGATATGAATATCTCCATTGCGGTGCGCCCGAGCCTGCTCAGGACGCAGAACAAAGATCTCGTTAAAATGCTTCGCGCCCTCTGAACCATAGTGGAGCATAGTCCCCATAGCCGTATCGCCATCGATATTGGCATTTTCACGCTTAAGATCGTTGTCGCGAGCCTCGCGGAAGGTCAATTCTTCGTAAACATTCATGAGTCTACTCTTCATCTCACGAACGCGATTGCGAGAATCACGATAGATTATGTAGGCCTTGGCCGCCTTGGCATGGCCATCTTTTATGAGAATTTCCTCGACTATATCTTGAATTTCCTCAACCTCAGGAATATGACCGTCCAAATCAACTTCCATCTTCTCGACCACTTTTTCAGTCAAAGAAAGTGACAAAGAACGAACCTCTTCTACCGAATAGCCCACCTCTAACAAAGCCTTGCCGATAGCCCCCGCGATCTTTTCAGCGTTAAAGGAAACCTCGCGGCCATCACGTTTTTTGATTCTGAGAAACATAGACGATCATCTCCAAAAATTTTTAAACAGCAGCGTACATTCAATAACGAAGCAAGATCCCTAGTTAACAATAGTTTACAAGATTTGATTATTATTTTTACATTTAACCCCGCAAGAGGGGAAATTAAAAATGAGCAACTAGCAATTTCACATTGCCAATTGCTCGCTGCTAATTATTAATTGCTAATTGTTCAATCTCTAATTACGAATTACGCATTAAGCATTAAGCATTACGCATTACTAATTGTTCACTGCTCATTGCTAATTGCTAATTCTTTTTAGGGCATAGCATATCCAGCCCTTTCAATTGTTCAGGCGTTAAATTTTCCGGAAGCTTGACCATAAGCCTAGCCAAAACATCGCCAGGTGCACCTTTAGGATTGGGAATGCCCATCCCCGGCAACCGGAAGACTTTTCCATTAGGCGTATTCGGCTTAATATTTATGGTAACGCCCTTTCCGTTGGGTAACTGCAGATCGGCTTGGCCGCCCTCAAAAGCTTCACGCAACGGCACCCAGAGATCGCAGCGCAGATCCCGCCCCTCCACCTTATAGGTAGAATCGGGAGCGATCTTTATCTTCAGCATGATATCGCCAAAATCGCCGCTACCGTTCCCCCGAACTCTAACCTTAGAACCGTTGGTTACACCAGCAGGGACCTTAACATCCAACGTGTGGCTACCGTTCACCTGACCGCTACCACCGCACATGGCGCAGGGCGAACCATTAAAGTTACCCGTGCCCGAACAGGAGGCGCAAACGTCCGGCTTAGATATGCTCAGAGATTTGGTGATTCCCTGGCAAGCCTCGGCCACACTTATGGTGAGCTCCGACTCCAGCGAAGAACGAGAGCGATGCCCTCCCATGCCTCCAAAGCCACCAGTACTGGTGCTGGTGCGTCTAGTATAGGTGCGGCGCTGTCCACCATTTCCACCCATACCCGACATATTGCCAAAAAGCATATCAAAGAACTGAGAATAGCCAGACCCACCGAACGAACTGCTAAAATGCGCTCCGCCACCCTGTCCCTGGGAGAACCGGGAGAAGATATCGCTAAAATCGAAGCCGCCCTGTTGATAGCCGCCTCCGGGCGGAGTCTTGCCATCTTTAATATATTTCCACTGGGCACCGAACTGATCGTATTTGGAACGTTTATCAGGATCGCCTAAAACTTCGTAGGCTTCGTTAACATCGCGGTATTTCAGCTCGGCACTCTTATCGCCGTGGTTTAGATCGGGATGATATTTTTTGGTAAGCTTGCGGTAGGCCGACTTAATATCTTTTTGACTGGCCGATCTATCTACCCCTAAAATTTGATAATAATCCTTATAATCCATAGAAATCACCCTGAAAGCCTTACTTCAAGCTTTCCTATCGGAATAGCCGCCCCTTAAGAATTCCTGCCACCAAGGAGCTCTGCCTTCCGCCTCGATCGGTTTCTACAAAGCTACTTGGGCTGACGCGAGACGCAAACCATGCTGGGACGCAACACCCGATCACCCATCTTGTAACCCTTCTTAAGATCCTTGGAAACGGTCTCATCCGGTAGCTCTGCAGATTCCTCCATCATAACTGCCTCATGGCAGGCCGGATCGAAAGGCTGACCTTTGGCCTCTATAGCTACAACATGGTACCCCTCAAAAATTTTTAAGGCATCTTTAAGCACCAGCTCTACCCCCTGGCACAGAGCCTCCGCGCTTCCACCTTTGTGAGAAGCCTCCACAGCCATTTCCAAATGATCGACTATTGGCAACAACTTGCGGAAGATATCCTCTTTAGCCCCATCAATGCGGCGCTCGAAATTGGCATCTAAGCGTTTGCGGTAATTTTCACTGTCGGCAGTAACCCGCTTGAGCTGCTCCTGCAGGCGAGCTATCTCCTGCTCCTGGCGGACTAGCCTTTCCTCGCATGTCTCTGGCTTGCTCTCGACATCGCCTGTTGCCGACGCCTGGCTACCGCTGTCCTGATTTTCAGCCTCTCCACCAGACTTCCCCAACGCCTGCTCGGATTCTGCGCATCTATTGCCACCCTGCAAATGTTTATGTTTCTCAGAAGCCATATTCTATAATTTCCCCTAATACAAGTAATCTTTTGCTTACACCCCCACCGTTTATCCATCTTACGGTCCTCCCCCCCTCCCTAATTTAACAATTTAAAAAAATTATTGCAAGGGCAAAAACGGCCGGAGAGGGCTATTCTAACGCAACTCATACAAAACAAAAGGCCGCGCCGTAACTTATCGTTTCCAACGCGGCCGCCCCCTCTGCTAATAAACTTCCACTCAGCAGTTTCCCCAAGAACCTATCCTGACGAACTGTTTACGCACTTAGATTGCCACCTAGAATTTCAGGGTGGCCCTTTCCGTCAAAATATCCTCCAGTACAACGGTAACTCCGTTGCTGGTGAAGTCACGCCCGGCCGCATCAAACTTGGCAAAGTAGACATTGCCTTCCGTCTCCTGGCCGGGTACAAGAACACGATCCAACACCTGATCGTAGCGTTCGGGTTTAACTCGGGTTCCTTGATCGTCTATCAAAAATATGTGCCAATGGAAAGGTTCAACCTGCACGTTTTCCTTGCCGGTATTCTTCATTTTCACATGGAAAACCAGGAACTTATCGGTTCCTTTTTGAGCATAAAGGCCATTTCGCATTGTCAAACGTTGCTCAATAGTGGTGCGTCCCTCACGGAAGGCCACCATATCGGAGTAAGCATCTAAAAGATTGTCACTCCACCAAGTCACTTCAACATCTAAGCTGAAATGCTTGGCAATATTTTTTCTGCCAACGTTGTAGCCTATTTCGCTAGGCAGGGTAGTAGCAGCATCCTGCCAGATTATGCCACCAGCATGCTTATGGAACACACTGTAAAAGGTGTTGTATACCATCGGAATGTTGACCGAAGTTCTGCTGAAATCCTTATCGCCACCGGAGAAACTGGCCCTCTTGGTGCAAGCTGACGACAATTTCTTGTAACGCTTTTCTGTGCTTTCGGGAGTTTCTTCCTTTTCATGCGGAGTAGTTCTAAAACGAGGATCTAACTGATTTTTAGGTATGGTTTTCTCAATACCCTTGGGGGCGTTGGCCACCTGCGAATCGGGCGCCTTATCGAAGGCCTTGGTAGTAATTTTATCTCCAACAGACACACCACTGCCCGATACCACCCTAACCAAAGTAGTGTAATTGTCTACCAGAACAGCCTCCACTTCAGCCTTTGGCCGACCGTTACGGTAGATATACCAATGCGTGCCGGGAGTTACGTTATCGGCAATGCCGCGGTTAACCGTAATTTCACCGGACTCAGATACATTAACAACCATCCCCTCTAGATCGGCCCAAACAGGCAACGACCAGGCCACGCCAACTAGGAATAAAATAAAACTGCAAATATAACTGACTCGCCAACGGCTCATATCTATTGCCACGAGGCTACGCTCAAAGCTCAGTAAAAGCTGCGAACATTGCCCGCTTCCCTCCTTTCAGGACCCAACCCCCCTCTATATAATACCAAATTTCCGGCAGACGTTCCCGCCTATTTTCCCTTTTCCGCCTATTATTTAACTTAAATTAACAACAAAGGGATAATTCTATAAAAAGGAGGCCTGTTTGCTCCGGTTTCACTGTCAGGGCCGCATTCCGGTTGCCCTATCCACCTCACCAACACGCCAAATAAAAGGATAAATACCGGAGAGGATGTAAAACAGAACATACATTTTATAACCGGGGTTACTCTGTCGGCCTTGTATGGGAGTTGCCTACATGAAGAAGAACAAGTCGGCTCCTTCCAACTTAGCTTCAGCAAAGCTCTCTGCCCCGCTCTTGCCTAGCCT
>OMRK01000180.1 GCA_900313515.1 uncultured bacterium
CCACTCAAATCTACCGCCTTAGGGTTGTCTTCATTGCGGATATATTTGGAAGGGTGCAAAATTTGCTCCGTAGATTGGGGAAAACGCTTGAAAGCAGTATCCACATCTACACCGTAAGCTCGGCCCTGTTTATGCAATTCACGACAAAAGTTCAAGCCCTCCAAGTAGGGCATAAGCGTGGTTTCCCTCACTATGGCCGGCGCATTCTTAAGTTTGGGAAACTGTCCAACACCATCTCTTATGATCTTGGGAGAACCGGAAAGATAATTACTCAAAAGCTGGTTGTTGAGGCCCATGGAAGAGGACAGAAAGGCGAACATGGTGTCGGTGGCATCGCCTTCGGCCAAGGCGCTCAAGGCCAGCTCCCGATCTAAGTTACCATCTACAGAAAGAAGGTTACTGCCTAAGTTGAAATTCTGATCTTGCAGAGCATGACAGAGTTCGTGAGCCAACAAAATATCACTGAGATCTATATCAAACTGTTCCAACAGCTTGCTGATGATGTTGGTGGGTGAAGGATCCTGCACAATGTCGGTAACCACCAACAGAACCTTATTGATGGTGTCGTAAAGACCGGAAATCTGCTCGGAGTAAAGACCACTGACGCACTCTTCAAGAGTATCTGTTCCACTTAAAAGCCCGAGCAGACGGTAGAACCATTCACGGCGAGCAGTTACCTCGGGCTTGGCGTACTGGGCATTAGCCTGGTCTATATACTGACTAGCCTGAGCCCGCGTACAGAAATTGCAATCTACCTTCTTTTTAAAGCGCAGACCGCGTACATTCTGGACACGCTGGGTAAGCCGATCCAATCGACGCTGCAACGCTGGCTCGGCAGCACTTGCACCAACCTCCGACGACAAATCAGGTTGGCTACTTTTAGGTTCAGAAATTCCAGCCGACGAACTAGTCTCATCCTCCGGAACGCTGGCCTCAGAAGAGTTCTCGGCATCCTCTGAGTTCTGGACCACCGAGCCGCTCGACTCCTCCGAACTCTCAGGAATCTGCTCGCTCTCCTGCTGGCTCTCACCCTGCCCTTGAGCTAGCTCAACCTCGCCCCCGGGCAACGGAAGCGCTTGCACTGGCGCTACTCCCCCCGAACATAGAGCATAGACCACAGCCAGGCCCAGACCAAACTTTCTGCATCTGCTCCAGAACATATCTACCCAGTCGAACATGGCTGCGGTTGCCCTCCTCTATCAGATTTTGTCTAAATTCAAGGTAACCTTTACCGGACGGTGATCGCTGGCCTTACTGATGTTCGGAATATCAGAACAAACCTTAGCGCTACCCTTAACCACTGCCGGCTTAAGTTTATCGTTCACTATAATGTAATCCAAAGCCGACTGGTAACGTTTGCTGAAGAAACTCAACCGGCTACTTTCAGGCAGATGGCCCAAAACATCGGTGAGACCGGCGGTTTGCAGCAGCGGGCGCAAGGTCTTGGCATTGGGTGTATCGTTTAAATCGCCGCAAATAGCCACTGGATAGTTTTTCAAAGATTCGGCAATTTCCTTAACTCGGGTAGCCTGAGCTAAGCGCTTAGGATCACTCTGATCACCGCCACGCTTGCTTTTGAAGTGATTGGCCAAAAGGGTGAGGTTGCTCTTATGCTTAAAATGCACCTCCAGGCAGTCGCGTGAGAAAGCCGTGCGCTTACCACCACTGGAGAAACGATCACCCGCATGAGACACATAATTGCGAATGGGGACCTTGGAAAGAACTCCCACGTTGATGCCGCGGAACTTATCGTTGCCCGGGACCAAAACGAAGTAAGGATAGCCGCTACGCTTACTCACTTCTTCCAGGATTTTGTCATTTTCGATTTCTTCAACCCCGACGATATCCGCATCGACCTCTTGGAGCACGGCACTGACTCTGCCCAGTTTATCGGCATATTCGCGCTGGCTCAAAACCTCATCTTCATAAGGATCGTCTACGGTATCGAAAAAGTTTTCCAAATTCCAAGTGGCCAAAGTAACCATAGACTGGTCGGAAACCGGCGCAGAACTGGAAGCTCTAGTCGTCTTTCCGGAAGGTTGTGCTTGGGCGACAACCTCAACGGAACCCTTGTCGGAAGCACCCCGGTCGGAGTTCCCGGAGCGAGAGGCAGAGGCTTTGGATCTGTTCTTCCTATGCTTTTTACCACTATGGTGCCTGCGGCCTTCACCGGTCGATTCTAACTCTTTCTTAGCCGCACCGGTAACGTAGTCAACTTCCTTAGCCTGCGAATCGAGCTGATTTTTTAAACCGTTGGCCTTATCAATAGCAGCCAAACCAGCCACCTGATTCGAGCCACCGGTGCCAGACCCCTCAGCCTTATTTTCGCTTTCCACCGCCTGTTTACCGGAATCGGCGTCACCTTCTCCAGCACTTCCACCGTTGTTACCACCTACGCAACCGGCCAGCTGAGCCGCCATAACTCCTGTACTTACAAGTAAAACTAGAGTACGAGTCAGTTTAGCAAAGTTGTACCTACCTAAAGACATGAACGAACACCCCTTTCAAAGCAGAGCGGCCAGCTCCCAGAGACCTAGCGGTTAACCAGCTTCCTCTACGGCCGTATCACTGCCGAACAGCTGATAGGCCCGAGCATAGCGTCGGTTGTAAATTATATCCGTAAGCTCGATAATCCCCAGATTACTGTTGAGCACGTTCTTTTCCTGAGAGATTTCACGTTTGCCATGAATTCCCAGCAATTTGCACATGGTGACAATGTAATCCGCTTCCTCCTGGCCCTCGCTGGGATACCTGTGAATGCCCTTGCTGGGACCATAGTTTTCCGGATTGAGAACACTCATGAGAGCTGCGGCATCGCTGGGAATCTCGTAAGCCACCGCCACTTCCTCGTAAATCTTTTCCCATTGCTTGAGGATATTTTCGACATCCTCGCCGATATCGCGATTGAGATCGGCCTGATGGCAAGAGTGGTAGCAATTTGTAAAGACCAGGCCATCTTTGCCAATTTCGCCCAAAATAAAAAGTTCGCAGATGTACTGGGAAGAGATGAGCCACTGCCACTTCTGCTCACGGTTGAACCCCTCTTCCAGCTCGGTATCCTTGCGAGCAAAGAGGAGCTGAATCTGGAATGTAGCTCCAACCAATTCCTGGGAGACCCTATCAAGCCGCCCGACTATATTCTCGAGTACGGGCATGTTGGAAATGGGCTCGAAGGCCCCTTTGCAGACGAGCTCGCCGGTACTCTCGTTTATATCAGAAGCGGTGCCCTTGAAGGCCGTGCGCAGCAAAGGCAATTCCGAGGCCTGGGTGGGCTGCACGGCTAACTCGTAGCTCCAAAAAGAGGCATCGGGCTTGATCCAGTCGATATCGTGCTCAGTACGATAAGCTATAGTGTAATATCTGATGAACTTAGACAAATTTTCGCGGGTAATCATAGCGGCAGTTATTGCACCTTGAGAATGCTATTCCTGCCCACACGCCGGAAGGCTACCGTAGTCCAGGTCGTCCTGTACAGTGCTCAACTTTGTTGGCACTCCCTCGAAACTCAGTTAAATTTCGGTACTCCTCACCCCCAAAGGCAAGGGTTCCTTGATTATCTCATCGCGTCATAACTGTAAGGGCAAAACTCGGCCAAACTAAGGCTGCCCGCCAGGAGCCACACCGCGCCACAATCGCAAGGACAATATTGTGAAGTTTATCGCTATTCTGGCACGGCTCACAAAGCACAGAGTATTTTTTGTTTGGAAAAGTTATAAATAAAATTAACTTAAGTTAAATACATGCAAATTCTATTCCACTCTCTATGCTATGCGCCCATTCTAGTGTAGAATAGAAATATTGCATTTAATTTTTTCCTAAGTAGGTAGACTTACTTAGAAGCGGCCGCCCTATATCCACATAGCTAAAGCAAGGGATCTTACGGCGGTCTTTATAAATCAAAAGGATAAAACTGTTCAGAATGGATAATTTTTACAAGCAGGGCCGGGGAGTATGGTCACCGGCACCAGAAGTAGCTTCCAGCTCAGTGGAAGGCACCAACTCCGCACAGGCAGATCCTGTCCAGGCCTTAAGGCAGTTAAGTCAGCCCGTATTTGTTATAGCTAAGCCCTCTCAGTGGCAGAAGCAGAGCCTTCCCTTTACGCTCGTCAACCACGGACAGGTGCGTTTTCCGGCTCAGCCGGCCCGGCCTACGTCTGGAACAGTGGCATCCGACACAACTTCCGGCACCAACTCAAACACTGCCAACCTCTGCGGTCCCACCGCCCCTAACAGTAGCTCAACCCAGAATTATCCTCTTTTGGCCATGGCCCCACCTGTAACCCCCAGCACACTGGGTGAAACCGATTTCCGTAACACCTACGGCCTTAAATATGCTTGCCTTAGCGGCTCCATGGCTAATGGCATAGCCTCTGAAGAATTGGTCTGCTCTATGGCCAAGGCAGGAATGATGGGCTTTTTCGGCTCCGCTGGCCTAAGCCTGGAAGAAGTCAGACAGCACATAGATTCGCTACAGGCCAAACTTGAACAGCCTGCCAACTCCGGCGTACCGGTGAACCAAGGTCGGCCCCAAACTGCTCCAGCAGTCCTACCCCACGGTTTCAACCTTATTCACAGCCCTTCCGATCCCCAGCTTGAGGAAAAGCTAGTACAGCTCTTCATCGCTAAAAATGTCCAAAATATAGAGGCTTCCGCCTTTTTAGGCCTCACTCCGGCTCTACTGCATTACCGTTACAGTGGCCTCAAGCGCAACTCCGACGGTACAGTTTACGCTCCGCACCACGTTTTTGCCAAAATATCCCGGTTAGAAGTCGCTCAAAAGCTTTTGGCGCCGCCACCTGAGGATATGCTCCGCAACCTGGTAGAAGCCGGCAAGCTCACTCCCCAGGAAGCCGAACTTGCCCAGGGGCTCCCGGCAGCCAGCGCCCTCACTGCCGAGGCCGATAGTGGCGGCCACACCGATAACCGCCCAGCCCTTGGCTTAATTCCTGCCGTTATAAATCTGCGTGACCGTATGCGCGAAAAATACGGCTGGTACGTACCGGTGGGTGCTGCCGGCGGCATTGCCACCCCTCAGGCAGCAGCGGCTGCCTTCGCCATG
Organism: uncultured bacterium; assembly: GCA_900313515.1. Classification (GTDB taxonomy): domain Bacteria; phylum Vulcanimicrobiota; class Xenobia; order Xenobiales; family Xenobiaceae; genus Bruticola. The sequence goes on from OMRK01000180.1 coordinate 5,060, forward strand.
GGGGCCGCCTACGTAATGACTGGTTCCATAAACCAGGCCTGCCAAGAGTCTGGTACCTGCGACGTGGTGCGTGGCATGCTGGCTCACGCTACTCCGGCCGATGTAATGATGGCACCAGCCGCCGATATGTTTGAAATGGGCGTAAACGTGCAAGTTCTGAAATGGGGAACCATGTTCCCAGTGCGAGCTCGCAAACTCTACGAGATCTACCGCACCTATCCAAGCTTCGAGCAGGTACCTCCCAACCTGCAGAGCCAGATTGAGCGCGATTTCTTGCGCACCAGCTTCCAGGAGGCTTGGCAAAGTACGCAAGCTTTCTTCCAAAAACGAGATCCCCGACAGATCGAAAAGGCACTTCGCGATCCCAAGCACCTAATGGCCCTGGTTTTCCGTTCCTACCTGGGACAAGCCTCACGCTGGGCCAACGCGGGCGTGCCGGAACGCCGGGCCGATTACCAGATTTGGTGCGGGCCAGCCATGGGCAGTTTTAACCAATGGTGTAAAGGAACATTCCTGGCTGACGTAAAAGAGCGCCACGCTGATTTGGCGGCTCTCAATATCATGGCTGGTGCCGGATATCTTACCAGAACCGCATTGATCGGCAGTCAAGGAGTGAAGTTGCCCCCGCAGTGGTGTAGCTTCGCTCCCTTGCCTTATCAAGAGATAGCTTCGCTGTTACAGGAGTCTTCCAGTGTCTTCTAACATCAACAACCAAAATAATCCTATTGCCATCATAGGCCTGGGGTGTCTGTTCCCCAAGGCTGGCAGTCGCCAGGAGTTTTGGCATATTCTACGCAGTGGTACCGACTGCATAGGCCCGGTACCCGAAACCCATTGGTCGGTAAACGATCTTTACGATGGCGATCATTCCAGTCCGGATCGTACTTATGCCAAGGTGGGAGGATTTTTGGAGCCTTACCCCTTCGATCCCACCGAATTCAGCATTCCGCCCAATGCCTTAGAAGCCACTGATACCTCCCAGCTTTTAGGACTGGTAGGTGCCAAGGCCGCCTTAGAAGATGCCGGTTACGGCCCCGGCGGCAAAGCGGTTCCCAAAGATACTACGAGCGTAATTTTAGGCGTCACTGGCGCCCTGGAGATGGTTATACCTCTGGGTGCGCGCCTGGGCCATCCTCGCTGGCGCAAAGCCTTAGCTCAGGCTGGTATCGACAAGGAAACGGCTGATAGCATAGTTGAAAGCATTGCCAATTCCTACGTCTCCTGGCAGGAGAACTCTTTCCCCGGTCTTCTGGGCAACGTTGTTGCCGGACGCATAGCCAACAAGCTCGATCTGCACGGCACGAACTGCGCCGTAGATGCGGCCTGTGCCAGTTCCCTGGCTGCCGTTCACCTGGCTGTTACCGAACTTCAGCAAGGCACGGCCGACATGGTTGTAACCGGCGGTACCGACACATTCAACGATATCTTCATGTTCACTTGCTTCAGCAAGACCCCGGCCCTCTCCGGAACTGGCCACATTGCCCCATTCTCCCAGGATTCCGACGGCACTTTGCTGGGCGAGGGTGTAGGTATTCTGGTGCTTAAGCGTCTGGCCGATGCCGAGCGCGATCATGATAGGATTTACGCGGTTATCAAAGGACTCGGCTCCTCCTCCGATGGCAATTCCGGCGCCATTTACGCTCCCAGTGCTCCTGGACAGAGTATGGCCTTGAGGAGAGCTTACGAACAGGCGGGCATCGCTCCCTCAACAATTGGCGTCATAGAGGCGCACGGCACCGGTACTAAGGTTGGTGATGTAGTCGAATTTGAAGCCCTCAAGCAGGTGTTTGGCGAATATAGCCGCCCTGCCGATGGTTCCAATAATTCCGGCGCCCAAGCCGAAGTTGTCCAAGCAACCAATGAAGCAGAGGCTGTCGACAAAAACGCCGCAGCCCAAGCTGACACTAAAACAGACACTAAGTGCACCTGCGCTGGCGCTGGTGTCATCCCCGAGAAGACATGTGCCCTGGGCACGGTGAAATCTCAGATAGGTCACACCAAAGCTTCCGCTGGTGCAGCCAGCCTCTGCAAGGCGGCTTTTTCCCTATTCCACAAGGTTATTCTGCCCACCTTAAATGTTAGCAGTCCCAACCCTAAGCTGGGCATCGAAACCACCCCCTTCTATCTCAATACCGAAACTCGCCCCTGGGTGGTCAAGGAAGGCGTGCCGCGCCGCAGCGGCGTCTCCTCGTTCGGATTTGGCGGCAGTAACTTCCATGTCGTTTTGGAAGAATATTCTCCTGAGCGTACCGTTCCCGCCTGGGATGGATCCGTACAAATCTGGGCAATGAGTGCTTCTCGCCGTGAGGACCTGATTGCCAGCCTGCGCAGTGCCGCAGCTTGCGCCCCCTACGAAAGCACCTACCAAGCCAGCCTCTCTCGGCGCAATTTTGCCGTGTTGGATCCCTTCCGAGCCCTGCTGGTCTGTGACTCAAAAGATTACTCAGAAAAACTGAACGCCTTCGCTAAAGCGTTAGAAGACGGCAGCGAGCTTCCCGAGGCCTCATATTACGGCGACGCTTCCTCCGATCTGGGCAAGCTGGCCATTCTCTTCCCAGGCCAGGGTAGCCAGTATGTGGGCATGGGCCGGGACATTTTCAACATCTTCCCCGAAGCTCTAGACACCTTGGAGCTGGCCGATAAGCTATTGGATAAGAGCCAGTCTCCGGCAAATCTTATCTTCCCCATTAAAAAATTCACAGAAAACGAGGATAAGCTCAACACCCAGGCCATAACCGACACTCGGGCGGCTCAGCCCTGCCTGGGAGCGGCGGAATCCAGCTTAGCCGCTATTCTGGAATATTTCGGAGTTAAGCCCCAGGCTATGGCCGGTCACTCCTACGGAGAGTTGGTAGCTTTACAACGGGCCAATGTTTACACCCAGGAAGACCTTTTCCGTCTTTCTGCCCTGCGCGGCACCCTGATGGCAGCCGGTGACAACGGCCGCGGCGCCATGTCTGCTGTGTCTGCACCTTTGGAAACAATAGAGGAGATAGTTAAAGAAGTTGGCCAAGGCTTAGTTTTGGCCAACCGTAACCATCCAACCCAAGGTGTCATCTCCGGCCCCAAGGAAGCTATTGCCCAGGCTGAGGCCCTGTGCAAAGAGCGCAATATTACGGCTAAACGTCTGCAAGTTTCGGCCGCCTTCCACAGTTCACTAATGGCAGCGGCCCAGGAGCCTTTCTGTCAGGCCCTAAACAAGGTCGAGTTACAGGTTCCGCAAATTACCGTTTACGCCAATGTTACCGGCCAACCTTACGGTGGTTCTGCCGACGAGGTACGCCGTACCCTGGGCGAGCAGCTAGTTAGTTCTGTTCACTTTATAGATATCATAGAAAATATGTACAAGGCGGGCTTCCGCACCTTCTTGGAAGTTGGCCCTAAGACAGTTCTCACTGGTCTTACCAAGAAAATTTTGGGAGATCGCCCCCACAATCTGCTTTCAACCGACAGCCGCAAGGGCGGCGGTGAATTGCGAGTCCTGGCCATGACCTTGGCCAATCTGGCCGCCCTGGGTTACCCTGTGAAACTGGAGGCCTGGGAGGAAAATGTACCCGAGCCACGCCATAAGCGCATGATCGTGCCCATCTGCGGCGCTAACTATCGTACTCCTGGAAAGCACGCCCCCGCCCCCAGCGCCGATCCTGTAAAACCGGTGGATGGTTACCAACCCATCAAGTATGTGAGCGATAATCCTGTTAAAAACCCGGCCAAGACTCCCGAGCTCAAGAGTTTGGAAATTGAGGAGCCCCCGTCATCCGGTTCTCCTGCGGCCTCCCAGGCCAACCAAACGTTTGCTCATAATATCCAATCCGGCGCGGCTTCGGGATTCCCGATGCCCCAAGTCGACGCATCCTCTTTGGGGTCCAGCAACCCGGCGCTGGCTTACGCGCCCGCTTTCTCCTCTATGGCTCAAACGCCGGTGACTTCTCCGGCTGCTCTTCAGTCCACACCAATGCTCGCTCAAGCCATGCGCACCATAGAGGTCGGCTTGCAGGCCATGCAAACCCTGCAGGAGCAGACGGCCGCAGCCCACTTGCACTTTTTAGAAAGCCAGGTGCATATACAACAAACCCTACAGAGCATAGTGGCCTACCAGCAAAACCTGGCCAGAGTCGCCCTGGGACTTCCCGCCGAACCCATGCCGCCCATTTCTCTTCCGGCCATGCCAACATCTGCCTCAATGGTTCCGGAGACCGCTCCGTCAGGACATCCTTTGGCTACTCCTACCGGAACTATTCCGGTTAGCCCTAGGCCTGCTGTGGCCTCCTCAATGCCCTTCGGTACGGCTGCTTTTTCCACAGCCATGCCACCCGCTCTGCCTATTTCCCAGCAAGGCCAAGCCGACAAGTCGCCCCACCAGCCTGAGCAGAATCTGCATCTGTCCCAGCCACCAGTTTCCCCTGGAACTCCAGACGTTACTGTCACCGTTTTGCGCATAGTTGCCGAGATGACCGGTTACCCAGCAGATATGCTGCACTTGGACATGAACCTGGAGAGCGACTTAGGTATCGATTCCATCAAGCGTGTGGAAATCTTGGCTGCCATCCAAAAACAACTGCCGCAAGCTGGTAGTATATCCCCCGATGAGCTAGGTACCTTGCAGACTCTGCGTCAAATAGCCGAAAAACTGCAGCAAAGCTTGATTCAGTCTGGCTCAGCCTCTTACCAAACCATGGCCGCCTCGGTACCGCGCTCGGCAGCCGAAACTTTCTTTGCTGAGATCCATGGGCAGGAAGATCACGGCCGTGTGGGTGTTCCCTCCGTCCAAGTTTCCACCAAGGCTCAGCAAACAACTGCTCCAAACGTAGATACTTCTGCCATCTTGCTCCAGGTTGTAGCTGAAACTACCGGATATCCCATCGAAACTCTCAATCTGGACATGGATTTGGAGAACGATTTGGGGGTCGATTCTATTAAGCGTGTGGAGATTCTGGCCGCCATCCAGAAACAGTTGCCCAATGCTGCCAACATTTCACCCGATGAAATAGGTTCTCTGCATACTCTGCGTCAGATTTTAGAAAAGCTGGCTCCCCAGGCCTCACAGGTGGCAACTCCTGACCAGGGCAAGGCTCAGGCGTCAGGTAACTCCGGTGCGAGTGCAGATCAAGCGGCTGTGCAGAGCGCGGTTTTGGAAATAATCGCCCAGATGACCGGCTATCCAATGGAGACCCTCGATCCCAGCATGGATCTGGAGAACGACTTGGGCATTGATTCCATCAAGCGCGTGGAAATTCTGGCCGCCGTACAAAAGTCTTTCCCCGAGGCAGCCACCATAACACCAGAGGAAATTGGTGAGTTGCACACCCTGCGCGACATAATGAAGCGCATAGCTCCCACAGGAACGCCATCAGAGCCAGCAGGAAAGGCCGCCCAGGCCACCGCTCCCGTTGCCGAAAAGACTACTCAGCAGACAGGCAAAGGCACTGGCTCTCCCGAGGAACACGAGGACAAGATTCTGGCAGTTGTCTCCCAGATGACCGGATATCCACGAGAGACTCTCGATCTGGACATGGATCTGGAGAACGATTTGGGAATAGACTCCATCAAGCGCGTGGAGATCTTGGCAGCCGTTCAGAAATCTTTCCCTGAGGCCGCAGCCATAACGCCCGATGAAATTGGCGAGTTGCACACTCTGCGCGACATAGTGGAGCGCATAGTTCTCAAGGGAACATCATCTGAGCCAGCAGGAAAGGCTGCCCAGGCCTCAACTCCCGGTGTTGAAACCAAACAGGCTGATACGAGCCCCTTATCTCCACAGGAATACGAGGCCAAAATCATGGCCATCGTCGCCCAGATGACCGGATACCCGCTGGAGACTCTCGATCTGGACATGGATCTGGAGAACGATTTGGGCATAGACTCCATCAAACGCGTGGAGATCCTGGCAGCGGTGCAGAAGAACATTCCGGCAGCCGCCAGCATAAGTTCAGAAGAGTTGAATGAGCTGCACACTCTGCGCGATATCCTTAACCACCTGCAGGGTGAGCCTACTCCCCCCACCTCTCCCGATGATCACGGGCCCAAATCTAACTCGGACAAATCCGAAGCCGAGCCTCAGACAGTTGTAAACACAATAGATGAAACAGGTCGGGCAGCACAATCCCAGTCGGCTCAGGCGACCAGCGCAGGCTCCAATTTCTCAGCGGCTGATTCTAAAGTCTCAGCCTACGGCGCAGTTGTAGAGAAGCGAGTTGTAGAAAC
>OMRK01000239.1 GCA_900313515.1 uncultured bacterium
ATAGCCTCGGCCAATTCTTCGGCAATTCTTTGACGACAAGCCGGATCGGCCAGCTTGTTACCATCGGCACGGTTGGTTAGATAGGCCATTTCCACCAGAACGGACGGCATGTCCGTATTACGCAGAACATAGAAGCCCTCCCGCAGAGTACCGATCTGATAAAAGCCCAAATCGTTCAAAGAGAATTTCAGGGCCTCAGCCAGGGGTCTGTCCTCACTTTTATACCAATAAACCGAGCTTCCATTGGCCCAAGAGGCCACACTAGCGTTACAGTGCAGGCTGATGAAATAATCAGCATTTCCAGAATTAGCCACATCACATCGATACTGAAGTTCCACAGTGTCCGGCGAGCCGCGCCAACTGACATCGCGGTCATTTTCCCGGGTCATCAGCACCTTCCAGCCATCCTCTTCCAGAATGTCCCGCAGGCGCAAGGCCACATCAAGAGTAATCTCCTTTTCGTAGATGCCGCAGTAACGTCCGTAACAGCCGGGATCACCGCCACCATGGCCGGGATCCAAAACTATGATGCCACGCTGCTCGGCAAAGCCCAAAGTCTGCCCTTGGCCAAACAAATTGCTTGCAACTGTCTTGGCTTTATCTTTCTTCTGGACCGCATCCTTTTTAGGGGAACTTTTCTGGCCACCGGCCTGCCCGAGGGCCTTGGGCGCCTTGGGCTTCACAGCACCTCGGCTAGAAGCTGCTACAGGCTTCTTACCTGCAGGCTTCCTAGCAGCTGCTTGGGGAGGCGCGGCCGGTTCTGCAGCGGCCTGGGGCTCATCGGCCGCCCGCCTCTCCAAAGAGTCGGCAGCATCGTCAAGAGCTTGGGGAACTTGAGCAGCGTCCACATCTTCAAGGTTACGCCTATCTTTAGATTCTTCGGTTCCCGGTATACTCCGCGAATCCTCAACGGTTTCCGATTTTTCGGCAATTCTGGAATATTCAGCGTTTGCAGAATCCTCAGTACTGTCCTCGTCCTCTCCGTCCTGCGGCTCAATAATCTCCTCCGGCCCCCCCTCAAGTCCAAAAGCAACCAGCAAGCTAGCTTCCTCGGAACCGGGAGCTATGCTAAAAGACTGCGTCTTAACCGCTTGCTCAAAGGTACGGGCGGAATCCAAAGTAAATTCCAGACTCAAAATGGGATGAGAACTGCTACCAGTTTCTCGGCTCTCAATTTTAGCAAAGGTAGTTCCACCCTCGGGGAAAACGAGACCCTGGGACATATTCACATTATCTAGGCAAAGGCAGAGCTTATGGCAGTCGGAACAGTAATGCCAGAAATAACGGAATGGCGCTGTAGCCTGTAGAGAAAGAGCCTCACCGGCAGCCTCTGCACCGTTGCGCTGGGGCTTAATCAACTCTGAAGATTTTAAGAAAGCCGCCTCATGCCCATCCCGCAAAGGCTTGGAATTATGCACACAGGCAATCTGTACCAACTTGGGATCGAAAGAACTGCGCACTACTGGAGACCAATAAGGCGGGAATTCGTAAGTCAAGCTAAGCAGATGGGCTCCATCAACCACCCTTTCTTCCGCTTTAATATTTACATGGCCTAAGTGCAGCTTATCAGAACTGGAAGCCCAAACTGCGTTCTTAAATTGTAGCTTTAAGGAATTTTCCTTGAGTTCCTCATGACTCCAGGCGGGCAGAGAACTTAAATAAGTTACTAACTTTGTGCCTTCGGCATCGTGGCGCAAGGCCGGCGCATAAACTTTGTGGAGGAGAACTAAGGGAAGCGAGTCCGTTCCGCTGTCGTCTACCGCGAAATCCAAAAGTTGCACAAAAAGGGCTGGCTCCATGAGGTGGTGCCCTCCCTGCTCCAAGCGCACCCCCTGAGCGGGCACAGAACTGTGATCGGAGCAGACGATATCTGAAGCGCCCAAAGCATGGGTAAACTCTCCATTATTGGCAAACACCATAAGCGTGCTACCGCTGGTCGACCAACTGAAGCGACGTCCCGACTGCCTGATCAAATCTTGAGCAGCCTTGCTATCCACCAACAGGAAAAGCCTCTCCGATTCAGCAGCATCCTCACCATCCCTTACTCCATTTGCTTCTACTGGTACGGAAACATAGGGAATATTGTAAGAGGCTCCATCTAAAATAAAACACTTCGTGCGGGCCGCAACACTATCTTGTGTATCATCAAATTTAGGAGCAGAGTTGGTAGACAACTTACTGGCAGGATCGTTGGCGGGTCCACTTGTAGCGGGAATGCTGGAATCAGCCTTCTCCTCTGAACCGCTGGTAGCTTCAGTTGGAGGATTTACCGAACTACCAACAGACTGATCGTCAGCCTCCCCCTGTTCCGATTCTTTCTCGGAAACGACCTCAGAAACAGGTTTAGCGGCGGCTTGGGCTGGTCCATCCGCCTGTTCCGGCTGGAGTGGCTGGGCTTCCAGGCGCATTCCCAAAAGGATAATGACAGCCGCCTGAGCTAGCAAAACAAACAAAAAATTACACTTCTTAAGCATGGAGCAGCAAAACATTCAAAACAAAATAAAATTCAAGCATTCCCCTGAATCGCCGAGGCAAGCTTCAGTCTCTCCTCCGACTCTCCCACCATTGCTCGGAGCGGTCGAGCTTCGCTGAAATCCTTTTCTCTCCCTGGTAGAGCTAGCGGTCCTACGGCTGTTTTAAGCAGGTTTTCTTGTCGCCTGGCGTGAACTAGCGGGACGCATTTTCGAAGGCGTTTAAGCGCAGAGAGCGTACCAGAACACCTACGATAGTCGCGATAAAGCGAGCGAGGACAGATCATGTCAGATCCTTTGTTGTTAGAAATTAAAAATCTGCACGTAGAAATTGAGGGCAAAGAGATCCTCAAAGGTTTAGATTTAACCATAAATCAGGGTGAGGTGCATGCCCTTATGGGCCCCAACGGCTCAGGGAAATCGACCCTTTCCAACACAATCATGGGCCATCCCAGTTACAAAGTTACCGAGGGTACCATAATTTTTAAAGGCGAAGAAATTCAGGATATGCCCACCAATGAGCGGGCCAGACGCGGTATCTTCCTGGCCTTCCAGTATCCTGTCACCATCCCCGGGGTGTCTTTAGGGAATTTCCTGATGGCCTCGGTGCGCAGCGTGCGCGGCGAAGCTAATGTCAAACCTTTGGCCTTCCGTAAAGAGCTGCAGGCTAAAATGGAGGAGCTGGGCATTAAACAGGAATTTGCCCGCCGTTATGTCAATGAAGGCTTCTCCGGCGGCGAAAAGAAGCGCATCGAGATCTTACAGATGGCCCTTCTCCAGCCCAGCCTTTCCCTTTTGGATGAAACGGACTCCGGCCTGGATATCGACGCCTTGAAGGTAGTGGCCGAAGGCATCCACCGCGAACTGGAACGTTGCCACAGTAGCGCCCTGGTGATAACTCACTATCAGCGTCTCTTAGATTACGTTAAGCCACAGTTTATCCACATCCTTTCAGCCGGGCGCATAGTGAAGAGCGGTGGCCCCGAACTGGCCCTGCAGTTGGAAGAAAACGGCTACGATGAAATTATCAGCCAAGCTGTAAAGAGTCAGCCCAATTCCTAGGGGCACAGCTCGATGCAGAAGCAGCCTTGTTCGGATGGGCTGGGGAGAAACAGGCTCAGTGCCGAGTAGCCCAGTTGCGGCGAATGCGCGACTCATAACAGCGACGGAAAGCCGGGAGCGGTGGCAGTGTTACAATCGAGACCTAGCGTGCAGGTGGAAGAGCGCATACAGGCCAGGCC
>OMRK01000047.1 GCA_900313515.1 uncultured bacterium
ACACGATAGATATCCATAAGGCGCTGAGCACATAAGCCAACCACTCCCTTGTGCCAGTGGCCACAAACAAAGATACAGCTAAATTTTTGGGAAGCTCGCTCATTGAGAATGAGGTCAATTTCCTTCATAGTCTGCAGCTCAGTACGGTGGCGCTCCTCACTCAACTCCAAAAGTCGAGCAGCCTTCATTTGGCAGACTTCCGTGTTCTGGCACAGCAATAGATCTAGTGCCCATTGCGGCGTATCCATGCGACCGCAGGCGTTGAGCTTAGGTCCTATGGAAAAGCTCAGCGATTGAGCATTAATCGATTCCGGGGAGATCTTGCAGGACTGAGCCAAAATTTTTAAAGCGGGACGCTCCAAATTAACCAGGGCCGGCAAACCCAGCATAACCAGGGTGCGGTTTTCGCCATGCATAGGCACCATGTCGCAAAGTGTAGCTAGAGCTGTCAAATCGAGAAATTCTCGCGGCTCGGGCAGCGAAAAGCGCTTAAATAGGGCACACAGCAGCTTCCAGGCGACAGCGGCGCCGCAGAGTTTGGTAAATGGATAATTATGCCCAGGTAAGTTAGCATTTACAAAAGCATCCGGTTTAGCCGGAGTGCCCTCAATTTCGTGGTGATCGGTGACTATAACCTTGAGCCCCTCAGACTGGGCGTAGGCCACAGTTTCAGCATCGGAAGAGCCGCAATCCACCGTAATTAAAAGACTAGCCTTATATTTGAGCGCAGCCTCCACGCCGATCCTGGAAAGGCCGAAGCCCTCGATAAAACGGTGCGGCACATGGCAGTCCACCTGAGCTTGCAACTGCCGCAAGCCCAACACCAAAATGGCAGTAGCCGATACGCCATCTACATCATAATCACCACAGACAAAGATCCTCTGCCCTTTGGAGAGAGCGACAGTTATAAGCTCTACTGCCTCCGGTATGCCAGGGTAAAGGTAAGGATCACAAACATCCTGCCAATCTGCCCTAAAGTAACGTTCAGCCTTATCAGGGCTGTCTATACCGCGATTTATGAGCAGATGAGCCAATAAATTGCTACAATGGCAAAATTCGGTCAATTCAGCAATTTTCGCCTTATCGGGAGCTTTTATATCGAGATTCCGGATGTCTATCATGATTATTTTTTGTTATTAGAAAGATAGTCTGCCCCTGCAGCTTAGTGGCAGAAAAAGACCCAGATCTAAATTCACCATTTAACTGATCAACTTAGGCAGATTCAGGCCTAATTTCACAAAGAAGGGCACGTCCTCGGCTTTAGGCTGACTGATACCGAAGGTTTCTAGGCTCTCCACCGGCCATGGCAGGGGAACATCCATACAAACGGTGGTAAGGCGCTTATTTTCTGCCAATTGTTCCTTATAATCAACAATAGCCTGAGAAAAGCGTCCGGCCTTGGATGCCTGAGCGACCAAGTTATCCAAGCAACCGCAGCTGTTTAGAAGTTTGGCTGCAGTCTTTTCCCCTATTCCCTTAACACCAATTATATTATCGCTGCTATCCCCCATCAGAGCTAACCAATCGGCAATGAGCTCCGGTGGAACTCCGTAATGCTCCTTGCAATTATTGGCGTCTACGTAATGATCATTTTTGGCAAAATTAGTACTGGGCATGATGATGGCGATATCGCCCTCTAGGGCTAGAAGCTGAGCCAAATCCTTATCCTTGGAAATAATTCTAACCTTCCAACCCTGCCGCAAAGCCTGGGCCGCAACTGTGGCAATAACGTCATCGGCCTCGTAACCATCTACGCTGGCCGTTTTGTACCCCAAGCGCTGACACATCTCTATGGCAATGGGAATCTGCACCTTGAGCCCAGGATCGGTCTCCTTGCGGTTAGCCTTGTAAATTTCCGAAATTTCATGACGGAAAACCGGCACAGCACTCTCAAAGGCGCACAGACAATACTTCATTTTTAAGCCATGCCGAAAACTTCTCAGTGAATTAGCCAATCCGTAAACGGCGCCGGTGGGCGTACCATCTGGAGCAGTTAGGTTCTGGCGACCGCCAAAAGCGTAAAAGCTCCTAAAGATAAGATACATTGTGTCTACAATGAATAAAGTATCTTCCATCTGACCTGTCTCCGCTAGACCCTCTCGAGGCCCATTATCAAAGCCGCACTTCTCGTTTTAAATGCGGGAATTCAACGTGAATATTCTATGCCTTATTAAACCACTAATTAAAAGGGAACGCCTGGCCTTCGCCAGACGCGCCTTATATACCCGCACCTAAATGGCAGGTGCTTCAAGGCGCATTTAGGTAATTTCATCCAGAAACGACCAAAAAGAAAACGCTCTCATTTTATCCCTAAAGTGAGGGCGTTTATTCCCTTGGCTACTTCCAGAAAGCCGCCTCTATGGTCCTACCAAAGCGCCCCCCCAAGCCAAATCTGGCGGCCCCAATAAAGTTTTAGAGCTACTTCTTGATGTCCACACCACTGGGAATGGCCGGACCACGGCCCGGATTCTTGGGCATCTTGCTGGGATCGATCCTCTTGGTGCCCTCGGGCCAACCGAAAGCCTGAGCGGCAATGGCCACCCATCCCTTGGGGAAAGTGTACTTGGCATTAATTTCCTTGTCTACAGAGCCCAAAACGACATTGCCCAAACCTACTGAGGCGCAGTAAAGGCCGGCATTCTGATAGAGGGAACCCACATGCATGGGAGCCCAGTGATCGTTATCGGGGGCAACATAGTAGAACATTACCGGGGCTTCCTTGAAGCGACCAAGACGGGCATCACCTGCCTGAAAAAGAACCAAAGCATTGTTCGCAGGATCGTAACGCCACAAGCCATCGGCCTTGGCCACATAAACCTCGATCTCCTGATTATTCTTGGCGGTAGGAGCGGTATGCCTGCCGTCGTCGCGGTTTACGCCCCAAGTGGCCCAGAGCAGGTTACTTAAAATCTGCTTGGGGATCTGCTTATCATTTAAAAATTTGCGTTCAGTGTGGCGGTTGTTGAAAGCTTCCATAATGGGCTTGCCACCGCTGCGAGTGGGCGCGGGCAGTTCTTCGGTTTTGGGCTCCTGAGCCGTGCAAGAGAACTGCAGACATCCGACCAAGGCCATACTCCAGAGCAAACTTTTTACATTGAACATAGCTGTACGTACCACCTCACTTACAAATTTATCTTTAACCGGCTAGACTTCTTAAACGGAAAGAATGGAATTTCCCCCCGCATCTATTTGTTGAGATAGTTTAAGCGCAGATCCGAACAGATGTTTCTTTGCCTTTCCCCATGCCCGAAGGTAGGAGATTCTCGCTACCTGCCACTACATAGTGGCTGACCAGTACATCTCGGATAACGATTCTCACTTACACTTGAAACGGCCTTGGTGACCTACCCTTTAAGTTTTTGAACTTCCTGGGGATCCAGGAAACGCCAGCTCCCCTCACTGAGCCCATCCAGGGTAAGTCCGGCAAAGCTCGATCGATGCAACCTCACCACCCTATTACCCAAGGCAGAAAACATACGCTTAACCTGGTGATAGCGCCCTTCCGTAAGCGTTAAAAGCACATGCTCGGGTGCCAGCAGGCTAACCTTGGCGGGCAAAAGCGGCTTAGAATCACCATCCAAGAACCAACCGCCCGCTTCCAGCAACTCCACGTTGTTCTGCTCCAAGGGCTGCTCCAAAAAGACCTCGTAAACCTTGGCAACGTGATGAGCAGGCGCCAACAAGCTGTGGTTGAGTGGACCATCATCGGTTAAAAGCAGGGCGCCGGTGGTGTCTTTGTCCAGACGGCCTACGGTGTTTAAGCTGGGACTGCGCCGAGAAAAGCGCTCGGGAAGAAGGGTAAAGATCAGCTCTCCCTTATCTTCGTGGCTACAGACAAAGCCGGCCGGTTTGTACATGAGAATATAAAGATTGAGCGGATCCAGAGGCTCCCCTCTAAAGCGAATATCTTTGGGCTCAACCTTTTGACTGGGTGCGACCAACTTTTCTATCAAGCTGGTAATCTGACCGCTCCTTAAAAGCCGTCCCACCTCACTCCGTGTGCACAGCCCTTGGTTGGACATAAGC
>OMRK01000231.1 GCA_900313515.1 uncultured bacterium
GCAACGGTCAGACCTTCAAGTCCTTCGACTGGTGGCCTTCCGTGAAGGATGTGCGCCGGATTAAGGTCCATTCTTTCTAGTCTAGAGCAGCTTCAGCTGATGATGGCTGACTTGTCTGCCTAAAGGTAGATTGGTCCGTTCAACAGAACAAGGTTCCCTCTGCTCCCGGGGGGAGCCTTTTTTTGTCTATTGACATTGAAGTTGTAAATGATATACACTATCGGTAGGAAGTCGTTTAGGGTTGGCCGTGTGTATTTTTAATTTTGCGGTGGCCCTCGAAGGGAGAAAATCATGAATTACAAGAGAATTGCTCTAGGTCTACTATGTGGTCTACTATGTGTAGCCCCCGCTTTTGCCGGTGTTGTCGATGCCGATTTGACTAGCAAGACGTCCGAGCGTAAGGTTACTGATCTTGGAGAGAAAGGTCAGGCGAGTGTCACCCAGTACAAGGCGGTTGTATCAGGTTCGTATTACCATCAGGGAAGTGATAAGTTTGGTAGAATTAACGTTACGGTCGAGAATACTGACGGAGCCAAGGCGAAGGCGGAGGCTATCTACAGTGCCTACGGGAAAGTGAACGCTGGGCGTAGTACTGTATCAAAGGTGTCGTATTCGAAACTCACGAGTGGTAGTGAAGATTGGAGGGGCTCTAAAGCTAATGCAGAGTATCTTTCCAAGGAACATGATAAATATCGTAATCTCGGCTCTTACAACCGTTTCTCGCAGGTGGGTGTAGAAGGTGAGTTCTTTGCTTGGAAAGTAACAGACACTAAGACTGAGGGCAAGGTCAACAGAGATGATAAGTTTGAGGAAGATAAAGTAGGGACTACCACGACTACTAACTACCTCTTTGTCGGCGATGTTGATGATTTCACTAATACCTATGAAATTGGCGGAAAACAGCATACCGTCTATAATGATAAGAAATGGGTTGAAGTTAGTGGCGGTTTAACCAAAGTTTATCAGATCGATGTTTTTGGCTATACCTCTCCTATCGTTCTGGATTTGGATGGCGATGGCGTCATTGAGGCTTCTAAAGGTCAGTACTTGTCTCATCCCACTACTTTTGCTTACGATTCCCATGTGGCTATGTTTGACTTCCACGGCAACGGTTTCCCGGTGCTGACCGAGTGGGTTGGTAAGAACGATGGCTTGCTCTGCCGTCCCGAGGCCGATGGTAGCGTTAAGGGTGTGAATCTGTTTGGCACCTCCAACGGTTCCGAGAATGGTTACGAAGATATGGCCCTTTTGGATGCCAACAAGAGCGGTGCTTTAGAGGGTGCCGAGCTGGAAGGCCTTTATGTGTGGCAGGATCGCAACTGCAACGGTATTGCCGACAAGGGTGAGCTGAGCACTGTTGAGTCTTTGGGCATCACTTCCATAAGTGTAAAGCACGACAACATGACCAGCACCTTCGTGCGCAACGGTCAGACCTTCAAGTCCTTCGACTGGTGGCCTTCCGTGATGGATGTGCGCGAGGTTAAGGTCTCTTCTTTCTAATCTAGAGCGGCTTCGACTGATAACGGTTAACTTGTCTGCCTAAAGGCGGGTTAGTCCGCTCAACAGAATAAGGTTCCTCCTGCTCCCGGGGGGAGCCTTTTTTATTTGTTGAACTGAAATGGACGTGATGTAGGCAGCGGTCACCAACAGCCAGAGCCGTCTATTCTCAAAGGACAAAGACTTGAGGCCCGTGAACTGCAACAACAGGGGCGGAGTTTACTAGTTAGGTGAGCGGCAGGTGACAAAGGTTTTTCGGGATCCGGTGCATGGAGATATCTTTTTGCCGGAAGAACTGGTGGAACTTCTGGATACGGCGCAAGTGCAGAGGCTGCGAGGCATTAAGCAGCTGGGAACGGCCTCTTTGGTTTATCCGGGAGCCGTACATACCAGGTTTGAACACAGTTTAGGAACATATTGCTTGGCGGAACAACTGATGCAGGTTATAGAGGAGTTCTCTGTTAAGATTAACCCTTCAGAACGGTTGGCGTTGGGGGCTGCGGCAATTTTACATGACGTGGGCCATATACCCTTTGGCCACACCATAGAGGACGAGCGGCGAATTTTCAGCCGCCATGATGCACCGGAACGGTTTGAGCGTTTTTTGGGAGGCCGAACGGAAATAGCGAAAGTTTTGCGCAAGTACAACATTGAACAGGCGGTAAGAGATATACTTTACAATACTGGTCCTAGAGGAAAGGCTTGGATGAGTGAGCTCATCAGCGGCACCTTCTGCGCCGATCTCTTGGATTATTTGGCCAGAGATGCTTTTTTCTGCGGTTTAGCCCAGGTCTACGATAAGCGAATTTTGCGCAGCGTGCGAATCTCAGAGAACGGAAATCTCTATTTAGATTGTCAAAAAGATGGGATAATCCGGGAAGACTTGGTCTCCGAGGTTATAAACTTGCTGAGATTGCGTTACTTCTTGACTGAGCGGGTCTTCTTCCATCACACCAAGACCGCCTCAGGGGCCATGATCTCAAAGATTATTGAACGAGCTTTGGAACTGGGACTTAAACTTGAAGACATGCTGCCCCGAGGGGATGAAGGGCTTTTGGCCTTTATAGAGGCCCGCTGGGGGGAAGATCACCTAATTGAGAATATGTTGAAGGCGCTGGCCTCCCGCAACATTTACAAGCGAGCTTACGTGCTAACTCGGCGCATAGGACAGGAAAAAGAGCTGGAACTGGTGGAAAAATATCACAACGAACCGAGATTGCGCAGGAAAGCGGAATGTGAGTTGGCGGCCAGTTTGAAGCTAGATCCTAGTGAACTTATTATCTACTGCCCCTCGTCCAAGATGCAACTTAAAGAGGCAGAAGTATTGATCAAAATGGGCTCCCATGAGCCTGTATCGTTGGCTTCGCTCAATCTGCCCGAGGTTGCGGTGCTCCAAGATAAGCACCGTAATTTGTGGCGTTTCTATGTTTTTATTGCTCCTTGGCGCTTAAACCGGGTGCGTCAGATCTCTCAGGCCTGTGAGCAGTATTTCGGCTTTTCTAACCATTTGCCCGCCTTGCAGAGTGCCCAGCTTTACATGAATTTTTAACAAAAAAATGCCCTCCCCCTCAAACGTTAGGGGAGGGCGCACGTTTCAATAAATCACTCTAGAAGGACACCATACCTACCGAGTTGACGTTGATCTTGGGAGCGATCTCGTTCCAAGAGAGCACCACCAGGTTGGGGAAGGAACGTTCGGTCAACTTGCGTATGGCCGGACGGATCTGGGGAGCAACCAGCAGAATAGGCTGCAGGCCGCGCTCTTGGAGAGCATTGGCCTGATTGGAAATAGCCTGCAGGATCTCCTGGCCTACATTAGGATCCAGAGTCAGGAAGGAGCCTAAGTCGCTGCGTTGGATAGCGCCTTGAACCATCTGCTCAATTTTAGGATCGAGAGTGATTACATTTATGGTTCCATCGTTGTTACAGTAATCTTTGCAGATGACTCGAGAAAGGCTCACGCGGCAGAACTCGGTAAGCATTTCCGGATCCTTGGTAATGTGAACGTTGTCTCCCATAGTTTCTAAGATGGAGACCAAGTCACGCACAGAGACGCGCTCTTTGACCAGATTCTGCAGAACCTTCTGGATTTCGCCCAGTCCCAGAGCATCGGGATAGATTTCCTTGACCACGGCCGGGTGAGTCTTTTTGACGGTATCGATGAGGGCCTGTACTTCCTGTCTACCCAACATTTCTGAGGCGTGGGTACGCACAACCTCGGTTAACTGAGTGGCTATAACGCTCACCGGGTCGAAGATCATGCAGCCCAAACGTTCGGCATCGCCGCGCTGTTCGGGGGAGATCCAGAC
>OMRK01000149.1 GCA_900313515.1 uncultured bacterium
ATGAAGGCAGATCCGCTGGGCTTTGTCCTATTTTGTATATCTCTACACAAAGAATGAGGTGTTTTTATCTGCACGGCAAGGAATGTGGCATTCTTTGAAAGGTAGAACTCTATGTTATAATTCACTTTAACAAATTGGGATTTGTAGGAGGAGTATGAATGTTAAGTTATGGATTAGCTAATAGAGTAGTTTTAATTACTGGAGCAAATAATCCGCAGGGGATCGGGGCGGCGACTGCGTACGCCTTTGCCAATGAGGGCGCAAAGCTGGTTCTGGTGTACAAAAGAATATGCAGACCGTTTGATAAGGATAAAACTAACGAAAACGGAGCAGACCGATATTACGCGGCAAATGCTGGAAATGCGGAAGCTGTAGAAAGTAAGCTTAAGGAAATGGGGGCCGATTATCTTATTGTTGAAGGCGACATTTCTGACGAGGAAGCTGTCAAGGAAATCTATAGTACAGCCCTGGAACGATATGGGAAAGTTGATATTCTTGTCAATAATGCAGCAGTGGACGATGAAAATGGTTTTGATACAATAGAGAAAATCAACCGACAAGTGATCGATGATACTTTTGCAGTCAATGTTCGGGGAAGCATTTTGATGATGCAGGAATTGATCAAACACCGCGGTGATTACGGGAGGATCATTAATATTTCTACGGATGCATCTCAAGTTTTTGCGGGGCAGATCACTTACGGAGCAAGTAAAGCAACTTTGGAAGCACTTACCCGCAGCGTTGCCCTTGAGGTGGCTAAGTATGGGATTACCGTAAACTGTGTTGCACCTGGTCCAACACAGACAGGATGGATCGATGCTGATTTTGAAAAGACTGTCGTTTCGATGATTCCAATGGGAAGGTTGATCCAACCGGAAGATATTGCGGACACGATTGTGTTTCTGGCAAGCGAGCGGGCAAGAATGCTTACAGGGCAAGTCATCAAAGTGTCCGGTGGGCATGCTCTTTAAAAGATCACGGTCAATGCAAATACTAGTGAAACGATGAATGTTCTTGGTAAAAACTAGCAGAACTTCGATTTTTAATTACTATGCAAGACAATAGGCCAGCCGAGTCGTGCGACCGGAGCTGTTTTGATGTTTTGGACAAGTGGCAAAAAGCGAAATCCCTGCGCCAGCAGTCCATCGCTAGTTCTGCTGGAGCTCGTCGGCACAGAGGAACATAGGTTTTATTTCCACAACCTCATCGTACTCAACCTGAGAGACGGCTACATTGGAATTAAGCTTCTTCAAATCTGACTTGACTATTTCCAGGGCCTGTTGCGGATCTTGGGCCCGTCCCTCGCGTATAACCCTTGCCATTCTGGTAATTACGGTGGGGTGGGCGCAGTAGGGGGGCAACAAAAAATTGCTGCTTTCGTCAAAACGCTTCTCCAGGGCTTGTACAGCCATTGCATAGCGGAGCTTGGCCTTTTCCAAGTTGTTGTTGGCATAAGAGCGCAGGCCGTACAGCAGGCAGACGGCTGCCGAGACTAAGGCTGCACCGAAAGGCCTGGCTTTAAAGTAAGGGGGCCAATTTAGGGGAGCTAGCCAAAGACCGACGCCTACCAGCAGGACTATAAACATGATCACGCGGGCGAAATCGGCATAAAACGGATAGATTCTCTTCTGAACTCTGAAGGCCCGAGCGGCTTGGGATAGTTCACTGCAGGGCTGTAGAAACTTTTCCAGCTCGAGCTTGGCTTGATTCAAATCGGCCAGAGCAGCCTGGGCCTGCGGAGTGAGCTGTTCTAGATAACGCTTGGCTTCGCGTTCTTCGGCTTCTTTCAGACGTTTCTCGGCAGCCTCCGAATGCAAGGGCAATTCCGGTCTAATTGCATGGATCCGTTCAAGCAGATGGTCGACCGTGTCTTCTTGGTCAATTCTTACAGATATTTCCTGACCATCTTTATCTAAAACTACCAAGTAGGCTAGAGAACAAAAGAGGCCATGGCGCGTGAATCCACCGCGGCTCATGGCCACCCTTTTAAATACGCGGGCTATATCCTGATATAGCATATAGCGGCTGCACTCCCCCCAAAAGGAACGCAGATAAATAGCTCTAGATCCTACCGCACAACCGCCGAGCTTAGTCGTCTGGCGGAGATCTTCCTTGATCTCAATCGGGGCGGAATAGATGCTGGTAGCGCGGGATGAACTCATGCTCGGCTATTGTTTCCCGCTGTTTTCAGTAGATTCGGAGTTCTGTGAAGTTGAGCCAGAAGGCTGAGAGGTCGTGTCTGCAGTACTGGATGCTCCAGCGGTTGCGGTTTGGATTACGCCGTTTGCCATCAAGCTTTCGAGCGTTTTCTTACCATGGCGCACTGGTCTAGAAACCCGCATGAATATCCCCAGGAAGATTCCAGCCGCACAGACACCAGCGGTGTAAGCTACCTGCTGGTTCATGTAAAAGAAATCCAGCATTCCTAGACATTCTGGCGCCATAACAAAGTAGGTGACGCTTACCGCACTCATAAAAGTAGCCGGCAGGGCGGTTATCCAGAAGTTTTTCTTCTCATAGCACAGATACATAGAGGCTGCCCACAGCACCAGCATGGCCAGAGTCTGGTTGGTCCAACTGAAATAGCGCCAGACTATGGCATAATTTAACTGGGAGATAATAACTCCAGAGCCCAGAATGGGAACGGTCAAAGCCAGACGTTTGCGCCAATTCTTGTTATCTATATTAAACCAATCGCTAATAGTTAAGCGGGCGCTGCGGAAGGCTGTGTCTCCGGAGGTTATAGGGCAGGCGATCACGCCAATCATGGCCAAGGGCACGCCGATGGTACCCATGGACTTCAGGCAGACGTCGTAAACGGCTGCTGATTGGCCAGCCTGGAGCATGTTGTGTAATCCTGCACTTACCATCAGGCCGTTTAAACCGCCGGTTCTCTCGTAAAGAGCACATCCGGCTGCTGCCCATATGAGAGCAATAATGCCTTCGGCCACCATAGCACCGTAAAAAACGAAACGCCCCTGACCTTCCGATTTCATACAGCGGGCCATAATAGGTGCTTGGGTGGAATGGAATCCTGAAACTGCACCGCAGGCTACAGTAACGAACATAAATGGCCAAATGGGAATAGCGTCTGGGTGCATGTTGTAAAGGCCGTTCCAGATTTCTGGAATATGGTAGACCTTATTATTGAAAACACCTATCAGGACGCCTGCGGCCATTATGATAAGGCAAATACCAAATATGGGATAGAAACGTCCAATAACCTTATCAACAGATACAAACGTAGCTATGAGATAGTAAGCAAAAATAAGAGCCAGCCAGAAGCCTTCGTCTACACATAAGCCTTTCCAACCTTCGGCTTTGAACATGGCGACCAATAGTCCCGCTGGTCCTTTGGCAAAGACGGTGCCAACCATTATCAGGAGCACTACCGAAAATACGCGCATTACGTTCTTCATTGCCGGGCCAAGATATGTTCCGGTCACCTCGGCAATAGATTTGCCGTCGTTGCGTTCACTGAGCATACCAGAAAAATAATCGTGTACGCCACCTACGAAAATGGTTCCGAAGGTTATCCATAAAAAGACTATCGGTCCAAACAATGCGCCCTGGAGGGCTCCAAATATAGGTCCCAGGCCAGCAATATTTAAAAGTTCCACCAAGAAAAGTTTCCACCGGGGGAGCACCACATAATCTACGCCGTCGTCCAGGCGGATCGCCGGAGTTTCGCGATCATCGGGTCCGAAAGTTAGATCGGTCAACTTTCCGTAGGTAAAATACCCGACGATCAAAATGGTTAAGCATATTAATAGACTTAACGTAACACCACCTTGCCTTGCCCCTCCCCAAGCTACCCCTTGGTTCTAGGCGAATAAGTTTTTTCCCACCGGTTGGCAATGTATGGAAATGGGAACAGGTTGTTTGGGGCCGCGCCGGGCTAATTCAAAACATGGCTGGCCTGTCTGGATGGGGAGGATTAACAAGGCCGTCGGACCGATGAGCACGGGCAAGCAGTACTCTTGAGCAGGAAGGGACAGTGCATTGAAGTCTGGTATCACTACTTCTTTCTAGTAGTTTTTGAGGCATTTGTTTGGCATGAGCAATCCGACATTGGTTTTATTTCTGTTCACTGCTGCAGCTTTGGCAGTCAAGTTTGCCATAAATATAACGCATACCCGCAAGGTATGGGAACTTTTATCGGCGGGGGTAGCTGTTTTTTGTTCGTTCTACGTGATACTGAGTGGCTTGCTGTTTTGGGGAGACATTTTTAGCTTTGAGCGTGTTCTGATAGCTCAAACCGTGCTGGAAGCGATCCTTGTGCTGGCTTTTGAACCGACAAAAGATGGTAGGGACGATAAGTTTTCGTTCGACAATCTAAAATGGGAAGCGCTCCCTCTTATTATTGTTTTGACGGGGATGATTTTTACTGCCAATAAGTTTGAATTTTATGATTGTGGACAGGATCAAGGAAATTATCAGGCAGAAGCCATAGCACTCATGAACGGCTACTGCCGCGTACAGCATGATTTCCCGGAGTACAGGCAGCTGAGTTCTAAAGTTCAAACCGATGCCTACACAAAAATGACCGAAAAATGGAATGGCTTCTACCGATTGAGGCTTGTTGCTGGTAAATACCCCACCGCCACGGAAAGCCATGTTAAGAGCCCCGTTTCGGGAGTTTTTCATGGAATAGCTACTTGGCCGGCTCTTATGGCCTTGAGTGGCCTTCTTTTCGGCTTGTCGAATTTAGCTTTGGTGCAGACTTTTGCTGCTATTGGGGCAGCCCTGCTCATCTATTATTCTTTAGAACATATGGGGATGAAAAAGGGGGTAAGCTTGGCCTGCGCCCTAATTTTTATGTTGTCTCCTATAGTCGTCTGGACGACCAAGTCATCACTTTCAGAGATAATTTTAGTTCTATTTTTGGCCTTTTACATTTACGTTATATCAAGTACCAAGACGAATAAGCTTTGGCTAGCTTTGCCGTTAGCTGCCTTCGCATTTTTCCATGTTTCATTTATGTCGTTGGTTCCTGGGTTCTTTATCATACACGTTGCCGGCTACGCGTTGAGCAAAAATGATGATTATCTGTATGTCAACGTATTTATGGCTTTAGCCATGTATCTGGGAAGCCTTATGATGGCCAACACTGCTGTGCAGTATTTTTTCGATAATTTAAGACGGATCTATGTGGGGAACATTATCACCTACAACAATATTATCACTGTAATTTTTATTGCAAGCCTTGCCATAATTGGGCTGTCCCTGGTTGCAGCAAACGGCAAATTAAGCTGCAATCTAACCAAGTTCATACGTTGGAAAAATTTGCCTTGGCTTATCAGTTCGGTAGCCGTGGGAAGTTTAGCCTATATGGTCTTTTATGGGTATAAAATAGCTTTTCTACTCAAGCCCACTGACGGCTGTAAAGCTTTTCTATGCAGCTATTATGGAACTGGCCTTGAGGCTTATGGGCATTTGAATATTTACGCCTTTATGATGTCCACAGGATATTTGATCTTGCCCATTGCTATTTTCTATGTAATAAAAAAGAGATGGTGGCTACAGAACGAGACCTCAGAGTTATGTGAGCCTTGTGCCACCGTTTCTGGTAATCAGGGCGAAGCCCAGGCGACCACTTCAGAGAACGCACCGTTCCTTCTGAGCTTGTTGTTCCTTTATATGGTAATTATCCGTTCTATCTTTCTGAACAAAGACATCAATTATTATTACTACTACTGTCGTTATCTAGTTCCATTTGTTCCTACAATTGCTGTAGTGGGCGGTATCGTTTTAAATAACTTCCGTAAATGGGCCGTGAATGCTGTGGTCTTTGTCAGTATGGGTAGCATGCTATTTTTTAATTATCCTTTCCTGTTCGACAAGGATGATACCGTGTGTGAGTGGAGGATTTTGTCGGAGCTCAAAAACCATGTGGCTTCTCGTTCTGCGATAATTTTGGAAAATTCGGAAGTTATTCAGCTGGGACTCGATTTGAAATTCCTAGCTCATGCTGATATTTATCCAGTTTTTCCCGATCTTTCCGGCGAGCTGCGAGAGTTAAGTGATCGGTATAAACACGTCTATTTTCTCAGCAATGACGAACTTACCGATATGGGCAATAATAGTGTTTTAAATTGTGACATTGGCGAATTTGACTCAGTTTATAAGAGTAGTTACTGTGTCTCCCATGCAACAGATGGGCCTACGTTTACCGTTTTTCCACGGACTTTCTCTAAAAAACGTCGGCAGGTTGCTTTGTATAGATACAACCTTGTTAAAGGGCTAAGAATTGCCGTAGAAGATTTTACGATCGGTCCGGCCGGTCGAGCGATGGCTGGAGTCATAGAATCAAATGGACAGCGTGGAACTGTTGCTTATGGACCTTACATGTTTTTGTGTGCAGGCAGATATGAATTAACCATTCCAGTTGAATTGGTTGAAGGCAAATTCAGTTCTCTATCTTATCGCATTTACGGTAATCAGCCCAAGAGACGGGAGTATGCCAAAGGCTTTTTCAACCAGGTGCTAAAACGCGATTCCGGCAAGTGTGAAGTTGTTATACCTTTTACTCTAGATAAAGATGCCGAAAACGTTGAGTTTCTAATCAGTAACAGGCGGAGAGGAACAGTTGTTAGGCTGAATGATTATCTGTTAAAGGTTCTGTGATTGGTGCTTGTGGGGGGGGATGGAATACCAATACATGTCCACAGGTTGGTGAGTATGGAGACTCTGTACCGGAGGAGTGAACTGAGCTTTCATTTGCGTAACATGTGGGCGGAGGCCGATGTTGTTGTCTGGGAGGCAGAGACTAAACGGTGGTCGGACTCCGCCTTTAGACATGGTGAGGTTCAAATGTTTGGCAGAAATTAAACTTTTTGGGCATGAACTGGAAGTAAACTGCGATCATATGGCTAGAAAAATCCCCATCAGGCAGGGTTTTTGGCGAAAAATCTGGTAACAGAATGGTGGTTGTCTCCTCGATCTTGGCCAAAAGTAGGGACCTCCTAAAATTTTGGCTCTAAAACAGCGAGAGAGTTAGTTTTTGCTCCAGTGATTATCTTTTGAAAGCAATCGAATTGAAATGAAGCTTATTATCCAAATGCCTTGTTATAACGAGGCCGAGACTTTGGCGACCGCCCTTAACCATTTGCCCCGTCATATAGATGGCATCGATACTATCGAGTATTTGATCATAAATGACGGTTCTAAGGACAATACCGTAGAGGTGGCCAAGCAGTGGGGGGTAAACTATATAGTCAACTTCAGAAGTAACCGAGGCCTGGCCAAGGGTTTTATGGCGGGATTGGATGCCTGCCTGCGCAATGGCGCAGATATTATAGTTAATACCGATGCCGACGATCAGTATTGCGGTGACGATATTGAAACTATAGTGAAACCTATTCTGGAGGGTAGGACAGATATCGTGATTGGGGCTCGCCCCATTGATGACACGGTAGATTTCAGCCCTTTGAAGAAAAAACTGCAACACCTGGGCAGTTGGGTAGTGCAGAAGGTTAGCAAAACAGATATACCCGATGCACCATCCGGGTTTAGAGCGATAAGCCGAGAGGCGGCCATGTCGCTAAATGTTACTAATGAGTATACCTATACGCTGGAAACTATAATCCAGGCCGGGCGTAACAGGATCCCCATGATGAGTGTGCCCATACGCACGAACCGAGAATTGCGTCCTTCGCGCCTCTTCCGCAGCATGTTCGGTTATATTAAACGTAGCGCTTCCACTATAGTGCGTAGCTATGTTATGTACAAGCCCATGGCCTTCTTCACTTTGTTGGGAACCTTCCCCTTTACTGTAGGATTTGCTTTGGGGTTACGCTTTCTCTACTTTATGTATCAGGGCAATGCCTCAGGTCATGTGCAGAGCCTTATTTTGGCCAGTACTCTGCTTATGTTAGGCTTTATGGTGTGGGTAACCGGCATACAAGCCGATACCATTGCTGCCAGCCGTAAAATTTTGGAAGATGTCCAAAATCATGTGCGTCGTCTGGATTACGATAACGCGGCAGCCCGATTACTGGCCAGACGTGGCGATTCCTCGATGGTTGATAACCGTGCGGAGAAAGGGTTTGAGGCAGCAGAAAAATAGTTGTGATGGTGAGCGGGCACAGTCGTGGAAGTGCCTGTTCACCTTGTGTGGGGATTGGCACTAAGGCCGGCAGTGGTTCCACGGTGGCAAAAGTTGCCGGCACCCGCGTAGGGCTTAGCAGTAATTCCGGCGGTAATTTTCCGGAATCAAAGTGATTGTGTTTTAAATACCCCAGGATTTTGTGGGCATTTTTTTCTGCCTGTTGTGTAGGTGCTGACAATGTTAAAGCGCATAGGCAATATTTTAACAGCCATAGCCCTGTTTTTTATCGTTTACAAGCTGGTTCGTTTAGATATAAATTTCAGTCTTTACCACGATTGGCCCCGGCTGTTGGTCTGCGTGATCCTCGGCATTATCCCGGCGGTGACTGGAATATTCTTAGGTAGTTGGGCCTGGCAACTTTTTTTGGAGGCCCTTAGTGATACCAAGCTTAAGTATTTAGAAGTTTTTCACATTTTTTCCAAGGCCAATATCGGCAAGTACCTGCCTGGTAACATAATGCATTTTGTGGAACGCAACCTTTTTGCTGCAAACCATGGTTTGGGACAATTGGAAACCTTAACCGGTACCCTCATGGAAATTGCGGGTCAGTTGTTGGCTTCTCTGCTCATTTCAGCTGCTCTGGCCTTTCCGGAATTCTATTTATTTCTAAGTCAAAGCATGACGACGGGGCGCGTTCTGGTTGGGGGAACACTGATTATAGTGGGGATTGTGGGCCTTATTCTTTTTTGCCGCAAGAATACCAAACTTAGGGAAATGCTAGCCCGTATCTGCAGTTTCCGATTTGCCAAGACTTTCGCCTTTAGCACGTTTCTTTATTTTATGGCCTTTGCCATTAATTGCCTGACAATGCTCTTGGCCCTTTACGCTATTAGGCCCTTTACAAGCTTGAGCACCCTTCCACTCGTATTTGCCATGGGCACGTTAGCCTGGCTCGTAGGGTACGTAACTCCAGGAGCGCCAGGCGGAATAGGTATCAGGGAAGTGGTTCTCTCCACTATGGCCGCTCATACGGAGTTTGGCGATATCATTCTAGTTGCTGCTGTAGGGCAAAGATTTATGTTCATTGCCTCCGATTTTGTAGCTTATCTCCTGGGTAATATATTGTATAAGGCACCTTCGGTGACCACTGAGCCGACTCCCCAAAAGTGACATGAGTTCCAAAAAATCCAGAAAAGGGCTGCTGGGTGAGAATGGAAAATGTTATTGCACAGTGGAGGAGGGCTGATGTTGTGTATATGAATGGTTCTAAAAGTGAGTGGCTCGTAAGGTGGGTGCTTTTGGGTAGCCTTGGGCTGGCTACCCTGTTTACGGGGGGAGTTGCTCAGGCGGAAGTTAACCCGGCAAGCGAGCTTAAGCTCCGCTCTGAAGTTAGGGTAGCGGAGAACTTTGGGGCGGGAGTGGTCAATGCTGACCCTGTTGTTCAATTAGCTCAGAATCGATTTCCCAGGGAGGAACCAATGACAGCTGAAGAAATTCGTGCGCTCCGTTACAGTAGGCCTTCTACGCAGGAAAGCTATTTGCTTTTGATGATCAAGAATGCGGAAACGAACGAAGTAGCCACTATTGTAGTTCCTAACTCTTATTGGATCCTGCGTTCCAATGTTTTTGATTATTCTGGCGCCGACCATAGTGATTACGTTAAGTTTATGGTGGAAAACGATCAAAAGCCTTTTGTGCTGGCCCCTGAAATCTACGAGAAGTTTTCCGAATCCTTTGCAGTGGAGCCGTTGACCGAGGAACAAGAGAACTTAACTGTGGCCGAGTTTGTCCAACGTTATCTGGAGCCCATTAGGGGCAGCCGAATGCTTACCGCAAGGCCAAGTAAGTTAGATATTAACTATGATAAGCTGGCCCAGATGGTATTGAGCAAAGGGGGAGTCTATCAGACTTCCTGCTTAGATGGCCATCCTATGATAATCTTGCCGTCTAGGTAAAGCTCAGTTGCTATGTTGTTGAAGCGGTTTCTGCCGGTGCAGGTGGTGGGAGCCGTTTTCCTGTTTTTGGGCTGCTTCAGCTAGGGTGGCTCTACCCAAACGCAGAAGAAGTCAAGTCCAGTTTCCAATGTTTCTAAAGGGAGTGAAAAAAGTGTCTACAACTAATCAGCCTCAAGGACAGAATCCTCTTACTGCTTCGGTCGGCCAGGAAGTGCCCTTCGTTGTTACTCCGGACATGACCCCAGAACAGATGAAAGCTTTCTACCTAAGCCAGACCCGCAAAAGTCTGGAGGACTGGGAGGCCGCCCATTACAATATCAGCCAAAACCCACCCTTCCAGCTCAATAACCCGGCGGCTAGCTCTTTCTGTATTACCCCGGAAGTAGCCCAAAAAATTAATCTGCGAGCTCAGGTGGAAGCCTTTGCCCATGAGGCCAAGGTCTCCACCGCCGGTGTGCGCGAGAATCAGAACGTACTCTGCCCCTGGGATCATCGTTATCGCATCAATGAGTATATGCTGGCTTTGATGGCCGAGTCTCTGAGCAATGTTGTTCCCCGCCTGCATCAGGAACACATGGAGAAAGTGCCCGTACGTACTCCTCAGGATGTGGCTGAACATTTAGGTCCCCAGGGTGTTGAGACCATTGAGGCAATTTTTGGAATGTCCTTGGCTCAGGCCATGGAATTTGTACGCAAGAACCCCGTGCGTATTGTTGGCGGCGAGACTCGTTCCAATACACCTCAGTTTGTAGGTCTAGTTTCACGCATTTACGCCGCTCGTGGTTTCGAGGTCTTCTTGACTGCCGATGTCGACAATAAGGATACATCCACAATCTTTATGTGGAGTTTCATGACCTACCTGCTGGGGCTTTCCGGCGGTGATTATTACACTTCCAGCCACGGTGCTCCCCAGAAGCAGAGTGACAAAATTTTAGGCCCGGACGGTTCCCAGTACCTGCCGCCGGAGTACGCCTTAATTGTTGAGGAAATGTACAAAATTCTCGAGCAGTGTGAGACCCAGGGGTATACCATCCGCTTAGCTGCCCAAGATGATCCTCGTTTGCACCATAACCTTACCTATAAGCGCATGTGCAGCTTGTATGCCAATTATTTGCGCAAAGGCCCGGCTTCTCCTACCGCTCTTAAAAATATTCATACGGCCGTCGATAAGGGCATGCGTTTGAAGCTCGATTTCTTTGGCGGTGCCGGTTACAAGACCATCTGCCCTATCCTCCAGGAGTTGGGCATTGAAAAGGCTTTCGAGGGCGGCTTTATAAGAACGGAAGAGGATCCCTTCTTCCACAATATTGGCTTCAGGGTGGCTCGTAAGAAGCACTCGCAGGATTATGAGGTGGTGCACGACAGCGTCGATGCCAGCATGCCCATTGTCATTAGATCGGCAGGCTACGATAAGATTCTCCAGGATGCCCCCATGGGTCAGATCGTCTTTAACGTAGATCCCGACTCCGACCGTTTTGTGGCCGGTCAGATCGTTCCCAAGGCAGAAGAAGCTGAGCTTAAAGAGCTGGGTATTTCTGCCATTCCCATAACTCCCGAGAAGACTTTCGCTCTCTACTCACCCAATCAGTTCTTCCTCATGCTGGCCGAAAATGACCGGGCTATTATGGTCGAAGATGGCACCTGGAAGAACTATTCGAACTTTGATATTCACACCTATGTTTCGGCCTTATCTTGGGATGAGTGGGCTGAGAATAACCAAATTCCTGTGGTGCGCACGCCGGTGGGGTTCAAAGAGATAGCCGCTATTGAACGCCGAGTGGAGCAGGCCATGGAGGAGCATCCCGGAGAGAACGTCAGCGTTGCCGACGAACTGGGCAATAAGGTTGTAATCGGAGTCAAACCCAAGGTTCACCATGCTGGTGAGGAGAGTGGTGGCAAGATCGGTGGTCCATGTGAGCCAATTTACAACATTTTGGGCGAAAGTGTCATCGCTATGCGCGAAAAGAGTAGCGGTGAGGCCTGCATTTCTGCGGTATCAATGGTGGCCAGGCTCTATCTGCAGTACCAAGACAGTGGAAAGCTCGAGGATATGTATCTGCACAACCACTTGGCTGGGCTCTTTGAAAAGAATCATATCGTCAACAAGATGGAGTTCCGCGGCGACAAGATCCATTACAACGAAGCCATAGTCGATCCTGAGGAGCTGGCTCGAGCCAAGGCTGCCGGTATTGCCGAAAAGGATCGCTTCAATAATTACTTCCGTCGCCTGGCTCTAGCTATGCTGGACGGTGCTTTCACCACCAGCGG
>OMRK01000086.1 GCA_900313515.1 uncultured bacterium
CCGAGGTGACGCTGCTGAAGACGCGGTCGGCTGCGACGGGAGGGCTTGAGAGCTGGAAGCAGCCGGGAGCGTGGGCCGAACAGCAAAGGGTCTCGGTTGCACATGGCTACGATACACACTGGAACCGGTCAAATTGATCAGGCGCAGGTTTACAAAACGCTCAATGTTATTGGGCATTATGCTATCCAAATTTACAGGACGTCCATCATTGCCTAGGTTGAGATCGAAACGATTTTGATCGGCAACATTCGCTGGCTCACTTATCGCCAAGCTATCTAAGGAAGAGTACTCGGCGGTATCAAGGTTATGAACAATCTTTTTATTACTGGTACCAGTATCTTCAGGAAGCGCCTCCATCTGAGCAGTGACATACGATCTCTTGGGGGCCGCAACTCGCTCTGCAGAAGAACGCATTTTGGGGGAAACAGCCGGAAGAGGAAGCTTTTCGAAACCATCGGCCGACAACTCCGCTTGCGATTCGTCAGAAGCAGCAGTTCCCGCATCCCCCGACGCTACATCTCCACGATCTTTTCTAGCAACTCCTGCAAAATCTGAGGCAACAGAAGCGTACTGTCCGCTCTGACCACGACCGTTATCGCCATTTAGTGGAACCTCCGCCGCCCTAAGCTTAGAATCTACGCCAGAAGCCTCTTCTTGGTGATTCAAACTGCTTTCTTGGGGAATCTGAACAGCGGAAGCGCTTCCGTTCCACGTGCCACCAGCCTCAGAACCTTGAGAGCGCAACAAAGAACCGAGATCGCTTCCAGCGCTCCAGGTCACTCCCCGTAAATTCCCCACTGCAGAATGAAATTTGGACAGGCTAGCCCTGAGCTTAGGATCGAAGGCCTCACTTACACTGGCACCAGCCAACTCTCGCTCGACAGGTTCCGACGAGACGGGCAAACTATTGAGCAACTCTCTAGAAGCGATAGCGTTGCTAATTTGGGGCTGAGGATCAGACTGTTTCCCTAAATTACTCTCTAGTTCCGATCCTCTATCGTCCTCCTTATTGGAACTGTCACCGGGAGACTCCGCTTCGCTGTTAGCCCGGCGACTCTCAGTCCGAGTTTCTGCCCTGTTGCGACGCGGGATAATACCCAGCCGCTCCCTGGCAATCTGACGAGCACCGGAATCTATGGCCGTAAGAGAGGGTGTATTGGGAAATGCCGGAGGTCGCAACGGGGGAGCCTGCTCCGCTAAATCCTTGGCCCCTGCCATAACTGGAGCCTGCTCTACTCTGGCAACCTCTTGCTCACGCATACGGGCCCGACCTTCGGCCTGACGCTTAAAACTGGCTCTAACTTTAGCCGCTCTCTCTCGCATCGCAGCCTTTTCTTCATCGGTCAGAGGCTCACCGGGACGACGTTTTTTCTCGACAGGATGAGCAGGAGCGCTAGTCCTACCGGCGGCAATAGAGCGCAAAGAGACTGAACGCGTAAGATCAGGACGGTTCGAGCGCATAAAAGTAGCTGGATTGGTATTTTCACCCTCCGAGGCGACCTCTCTCCTAGGCTGCAAAGCCTTCAAGGCAGCCCGCGGATCACAGGCGGTTTCTCCACTTTGCTGTTTGTTCAAATTCCTGATGGCTTCCAGTGAGTTGACGCTGTCGGCACGCTTTTTCCGACTCAGCCCCAGAGCCTGACGACGTTCCTCGGGACTTAAAGCATTCAGTTGCTTAGGAGAGAGAGCCGAAAAACTCAAATTTTGATTGCCAGCTGTGGGCACACCGGTCCGACCACCCGCACCATTGGCCCCAGAAGAGCCACCAGGTGTCTCCTCTCCTTGCTTAGGTCTTCTGGTAAGCCCCAGAGCCTGACGACGTTCCTCAGGACTTAAAGCGTTAAGCTGCTTAGGAGAGAGAGCTGAAAAACTAGAATTTTGATTGCCAGCCGCGGGCACACCGGTCCGACCATCAGCGCCATTGGCCCCAGAAGAGCTACCAGGTGTCTCCTCTCCTTGCTTAGGCCTTCTAGTAAGTCCCAGAGCCTGACGACGTTCCTCAGGACTTAAAGCGTTAAACTGCTTAGGAGAGAGAGTAGAAAAACTAGAATTCTGATTGCCAGCCGCGGACGCACCAGTTTGAACGCCCGCACCATTGGCTCCAGAAGAGCTACTAGGTGCCCCCTCTCCTTGCCTGGGCCTTCTGATAAGTCCTAAAGCCTTGCGGCGCTCCTCGGGACTTAAAGCATTGAGTTGCCTTGGGGAGAGTGAAGAAAGGCTATCTTCATCATCTAAGTCCGCTTGCCGATGTTCCTTATTATGAGCAGGAGCATCTCTCAGCAGTTTCTCCTCCCCCATCGTATCCTCGGGCAAACTTGCCGCCTTTTCCTGAGCCTGTCTGCTCTCCGGAATAAGGTCCTCTGCACTACCTGCGAAAGAATCCACGTTCCCCCCAGCCGATTCGACCTGCGATGCCCTATCAGCGCCCTGATAACCGCCCGACGAAGTAGAGCGAACAGGACGCAAAGGCGGAACCTCAACCTCTTGCTCCTGCTCCTGGGCCGGAATCTCTTGACGGCCACGCTTGGAAGCCGGACGCACCGAAACACCAAGTCTGTGCATCCTAGCCTCAATGGACTCAGCGCTCGATGCACCAGATCCGCTCACAACAGCCTTTGCCTTTGACTCAGAACCTCGCTTAAACTGTCCACTGGGAGGCCGATTAGCCAAACGCCGACTGTAGGCCAACGCTTTCTCAGCAGCAGAAAGCTCCCGGCCAGTCGTCACCGACTCGCCGGCCTTAGGTTCACTGGCTTTAGATTCTATAGACACCGACGAACGCCGCTCTGACTGCTTTTGGCTCGGCGCAGGCACAGCTTTAAGGCCATCGGCCGAACTTTGGTGCCAACTTCTCTCCACACGTTCGTGCTCCGACGTTCCCCGCGGTCTCTTCTTGGAAGAGTTGTCTGAACTATCAACTGCTCCAAAATCGGTAATTGCCGTTCCCTTACGACCAGATTCTGCCAATGAATGCTCTTGACTTTTGGAAGTAAAGGACGTATTTCTGTCCGCCTCAGATCTAGGTTGTCCATCATCGCGCCCAGGTGCTGCAATACCCATGTGATCGGAATCCGAAGGAGATTCATTGGAACTATCATCGAAGAAATCGGCGAAGGACCTTCCCTGCGGGGAGCTATCCTTCTCCTTGGACGGCTCGGGTACAGCAGCCATTTCTCCGGATTCCTCGTAGACAGAACTAGCTTCCTTATCCAACTGCACTTCTTGCTCTATGGCAAGGAGACGGGCCTTTCTATCTTCCTCTGCCCGTCGCTTCTCCACCAGATACTCCCCAGTGCCACGCACCCTATCCCGCATTTTGCCATACCAGCCAGCGGCTATTTTACCGAAATTTCTCGCAATTTTGACAATAGTTCGGCCAAAAACACCCAAGGCACTTTCCAGAAAAACTCCAAGAGCTTTTGTACCGTCTAAAATTTCTTCCACAGTGAGCTGCCAGAGGAAGAACAATGTAAGCACTAAGCCCAAAACAGCAATCATCCAGGCACCGGCGGCCCCAACCGCACCAACGAACAATCCGTCAACAAATTGGCCTACGCTTCCCCCACAATTCGCACAACGTGCAGCAAAGAACACCGATTCCAAAAACAGGAGCGGGATAACAACCTTGGCATTTATGCGTTTTTCTGCCTTCACCTCAAAGCACCAAATAGCAGCAACAAAGGTTAGCATAGGCAGAATCCAGGCAGCCAGGCCGACAAGATTATGTAGCCATGTGGAAATGCCATTTCCAACAGCGCCGGTAAACTGCGGCAAAGCGAGACATATGAGCAAAAACGGAGTTACTGCAAAAAGTAAGCCGAACCCCCACAGAATGGTGTTTTTTACTGTCTTGGCTTCATTGCCTCTTAACTGAAGCAAGGCAGCTTTTCCCCTGTGAGATGTTCCCGCACCATTACCGCCGTTAGGAGCCTGATTTACGCCGTTAGGTGCTGTAGAAGGCGCAGCAACACCCGCCGTCCGTTTATTCCGCCCTGTACCCATTTATGTAAAGCACTCGTTTCTTGCAAAAATTTTTAGACAAAAAATAAGGAAGGCTAAGAAAAAAAACGCCAACCATCCTCTTTCGATTTCCATAAACAACAGGCAAAATCCTTTGCAAAAAAGCGATGACACATTTTCAAAACCACTTGCAAAATCGAACAGCGCACAGCATGCTCAGCATTTTTTTTGCGTCAATCAAGAGAGAGCATTTAACTTTTTCTGGCTCTGACTTATTTTATTGTTAGTCCCACCTAGCCATAGTGTCGGCAAAGCGCACAGCCCCACATGGCTCGAGTCCAGGGAGCGCACCAAAACAGAAGAAGGTGTCGAACTCTGAACTAACCACTTCGTATAAATGCCAGTTAAAAATTATTAATTAGTATGCTCTGCTTCCCAGATCATTTCACCGAGCGTTCTATACAGTCTCTCTGGTTCCACCGGCTTGGACAGATGTGCATTCATCCCAATCTGAAGTGATCTTTGAACATCCTCATCGAAAGCGTTCGCTGTCATGGCAATAATTGGAACTCTCTTCGAGTCACTCCTGTCAAGAGCACGGATAGCTTTCGTCGCCTCAAGTCCATCCATCTCGGGCATTCTGACGTCCATAAGGATCGCATCATAATAATTCAATTCGCTCTTATCGAACAGTTCAAGTGCTATTTTTCCATTCTCAGCATGACAAATATTGATTCCTTTGATCGCAAGCAACTCTTTCATTATCTCAGCATTTATGATGATGTCTTCAGCAAGAAGAACACGTCTGCCGTCAAGATCAGCACGTTCTTTCTCCTTGAACATTTCCATATTATTTTTCCTTGCGATACGTTCAAACTCTCCTATAACATTGGAAGCGAATAAGGGTTTGGCAAGGAAGCTGTCTACACCCGTGTGAAGCGCTTCATCCATGATTTCATCCCAGTTAAATGAGGTAAGAATAATGACTGTCGTTTCTTTGTCATATAGCCCTCTTATCTCTCTTGCCAACTCAATTCCATCCATGTCAGGCATCTTCCAGTCGAGAAGAACAAGATTGTAAGGTTCCATCTTCGTATGTTGAACCTCGAGCATATGCAAAGCATCTTTACCATTTAGACAAGTGTCAGCTTTGATACCAGCTTCGTCCAATACGATACGGGCATGCTCGGCTGCAATCTCTTCATCATCAACAACTAAAACGTGTATATCTTTGGGATTAATTATTACTCCCTCGGACATATCGTGTGCACAGTTCTTCAGCGTAACAATAACCGTGAATGTAGTTCCGACTCCTTTCTTCGATTCTACGGCAATTGTTCCGTTCATGATATCCACTATATTCTTAGTAATGGCCATTCCAAGACCAGTACTGCCGTACTTGTTATTCCTACTGCTATCCTCTTGTGTAAATGTGTCGAAAACCTTCGGAATAAATGATTCGTCCATACCTATTCCGGTATCACTTATTTTAAATTTTATCGTTGATTGATTATCAAAAACAGCAGTTCTTTCAACTTTCAGAGAGACACTACCGGGCGCTTCGGTAAACTTTATGGCGTTGCTCAATATATTGATAAGAACCTGCTTGAGCTTCATATCATCCCCAATATAGTAATCGGCAACGCCTCCCGTAACCGAGCATTCGTATTTCAATCCTTTGTCACTACACTGAGTCATGACCATGACGTTTATTTGTTCTAGCATAGATCTAAAAGAGAATTCTTCTCTTCTTATGATCACTCTTCCAGATTCAATCCTACTCATATCGAGTATGTCATTGATCAGACCAAGCAAGTGTCTTGCACTCTCGCCAATCTTACTCAGATATTCTCTAGTCTCGTCGTCTAAATTTTCTTTGCGCAAGGCCAGACTATCCAGTCCGATAATAGCGTTCATCGGTGTCCTTATTTAATGACTCATGTTGGAAAGAAAGGCAGTTTTCGCTTTGTTGGCCTCCTCAGCAGCCTTCAGGGCCTCATTAAGCGTTTCGTTTTTCATCATCGAATCACGCATCTCTTCATCGATATTCGTAAGGCCCAAACCTATGGCATGAACGATGTTGTCATCTCTGTCTTCAGCGTGTCTTACGCCCGCCATACGAATCATCTCGTAGTACTCTTTGCCACTTCTTTTTACGAGATAACGATACGCGATGATCGCATTTTTCGCCAATCTCTGGCGAATATTATTCGGATCAATATAGTCCAAAAAGCCCGCACGGTAAGCCTCATCGACAGAGTTGTAGGCATACCACTTAAACCTCTCGTAAAACGGGAAATGCACACCCGCCGCAGTCTGTTCTTTGTCATCCGGATCGGCTCTGTAGCAAACTCCATCATTGTTATCAAGATCAATGTGATAGACACTACGATAATCAGATGCGAGTGCCGTTATCATTCTGTCCCGTTGTTCCCTCTTGCTCTGCTCCTCGATAAGCTGCTGCTGCATCCTGATGTCATCGTCAACATCCTTAAATCCGGCAACGATCCCCGTCTTACCACCGAGCAACTCTATCTTGGCAAATTCTGTCTTGTAATATCTGACCCCAGTATCAAATACTCGTCTGAAATCTACGGCATAGATTGGCTTATCGTTCGTATTTTTTATGACATTTTCTAAAGAGACTTCTTGCTTAAACCTGTCTCGGTCTTCAGGGAAGACAACTGAATCGGCATAATGATTCAGGGCATGCGAATAGTCCACCTCTTTAAGTGCCTCCTGGGCAACCTTAAGATGGACCTGATCTTCGTCTCCGTCTATCCTGTAGAGCGAGAAGCTCCCTTTCTCAACGTCATCTACAAGCCAAACTGAGTTGTAAACCCTGCTTAACGCTTCTATGACGGCCGAACGCGTTACTTTATCAAGTTCAGTTTCCAACTTTTTATCAGTTATATCTGTTATGAATACATAAAATATACCACCATAAACGTCAGAATTAACGAAATGACCGTAGTCATCGATCCATCTGATCTGACCATCTTTCCTCATGATCCTATACTCAACATGGTCAGAATGGTCTGCTCTTTCATCAACCTGCCTCATGATTGAAGAAGCTATAGAATCATAATCTTCAGGAAGGACCATTCCCTTGAAAGTGTAACCGGTAAGTTCTTTGAAACACTCAAGATCCTCGCAACCGAATATTTCGAATACCGCCTTGTTGGCATACAGCAATTCTTCATCGCCGGTTGATTTATAGATAAAAAAGCCCCCAGGAAAGTGTTTACCTATCTTTTCAAGTAGCTCCAGAGCTTTCTCATTTTCAAAACGCTCGCCAAACATGGTGGTATTCCTCTCAACTACACAATATCCCAAGTTGCTCTTTCAATTCGGAGATCTCATCCAACAATGATGAATAATCCATCGTTGCCCCATGCCTTAAATGTTCCGTTATCTCACATACTTTCTCGTACAGGGGAGATAATGACAGATTCCCCAGCACTCCCTTCAAAGCATGAGCGGATTCAAAACCTGTTTTAAGATCTCCGGCTCTAATAGCACAATGCCTAGCGCACCCGTGCGTTTTCAGCCCCCCCCCGTTTGTGGACTTGGTTGCACCACTCCAGTAATCTATCCATTTTTATTTATGTAGCACATTCCAGCCTGGCGTTCCTCAACGTTTTCTAACCGACAACCTTTGAGCCACGCTTATAAACGGCCTTTATCAGATTTACTCCATAACTGTAAGGCCAACTGCGCCAATCCAGAGTATTTAAAACTACAAAATCCGCTTGCCGACCGGCAGCTAGACTCCCCACCTTATCTCCCAGCTTCAGGGAATGAGCTGCATTAACAGTGGCGGCCTTGATAGCCTCTTCGGGGGTAAATTTCAAGCATAGAACAGCCAAAGATATAGCCATAGGCATGGAGAGACAGAAATTAGATCCGGGGTTGAAATCGGTGGCCAGAGCGACTGGCAGGCCGAAATCGATCATCTCGCGCCCCTTGGCATATTTGCCCGTACCCAAGAAGAAGGAGGTGCCCGGAGTCATAATGGGGATGATACCACTTTCCTTAAGGATGGGATAATCATCAGCCTGCAGATTCTGCAGATGATCGCAGGAAGCAGCTCCGATCTGGGCGGCCATCTTGGCCCCTCCCAAGTAGCAAAACTCTTCGGCATGGATGCGAGCGCCCAAACCGGCGGCCATACCACTTTCCAAAATACGCTTGGACTGAGCCACATCGAAAACACCGCGCTCACAAAAGACATCGATCCAATCGGCCAAATGTTCCTGGGTCACCTGGGGGATCATCTCATAAATGACCAATTTCACGTAATCGTAGGGATTGCTGGCGTATTCCTCGGGAATAGCATGAGCGCCTAAAAATGTAACAGATAGATCGATGGGTAGCTCATCTCCAAGCTTACGCAAAATCCGCAACTCGCGGAGTTCTTCTTTGGTATTTAAACCGTAACCGCTTTTGGCTTCAATCGTGGTGGAGCCGTGGGCCAGCATAAGATTAAGTCGGGCCCGGGTAAGTTCCTCCAGTTCACTGTCGGTCGCTTCAGTAGTAGCCCGAACCGTGCTGGCGATCCCTCCTCCTTTAGCGTGAATCTCCTCGTAACTTGCTCCCTGTGCACGCAAAATATACTCATCGGCCCGCGATCCGGCAAAGATGGGATGAGTATGAGCATCTACAAAACCAGGCAGAATGGTGCAATCACAGTAATCGTAAACCTCGCCTTGCCAGCGACGTAGCAGATCGCGGGCGAACCCCGTCTCCACTATTTGACCATCTCGAATGGCCAGAGCTCCTTCCTCTATTTCACCCACATCATCCATATCCTCACCGCAACACGGGTGAGGGACATCGTCATCGGAGCATGTAAGCACCTTACCGGCAACTACCACAGCATCTGCCTGATTCACGTTAAAAAAGACCTCTCTAAACAAAAAAATTGCTGGCCTCCAGGTTAGGCCATCGATTGTTTTTCCCCTCTTTTTTTAAAACTTAGTACGTCCACGCCCCCGACCGCGCAATCCGGCCAAACTGGCCAAAGAGGGACGCTTGCTCTGAGCCTTACCGGCCAAACGAATCTTCTGGGAAGGCCGCACATCGGGAGTGTCCGGGCTATCCTCGTCCGCATCGAACCAAACCGGGGTAGGATCGTAACTGAATTCCTTACCGGCAATAAAAACGGGATCTCCCGGCTGAGCACCAGCCTCGCCCAGACGTCTCTCCACGCCCCAAGCATTGAAGCGTCGCTGCAGGCGATTGACCGACTCTTCTTCATCTAAATTAGTCATAAGTACCAACTTATTGAGGCGCACGCCGCTAACATGCCAGCCATCTTCGGCTCGAACTATGTCAAAATCCTCAGGTGCCGGAATAACCTCCGGTTCGATCTCAAACTCAGGAAGATCGGGTGCACTCTGAACAACCTGGAAAACGTCCTCCACAAGTTCCTCAAGCCCCTGATGGGTGAAACAGGAAACCAGGTGCAGCTTTAAGCCGCGCTCACGGCAGGCCTGCTCAACAGCCGCCAGTTCCTCGTCTTTATCGGGAAGATCAATCTTGTTTAAAGCTAATACCTCGGGACGATCCTTTAAAACCTCATCGTAGGCCTCAAGTTCGTGGCGGATCTGATCATACTTAGCCAGCGGCTCATTCTTGTCGATTTCAGCCAGACTCAATATATGCAAAAGAACCTTAGTGCGAGAGATATGGCGCAAAAAATCATGGCCTAAGCCTGCTCCCTGAGCGGCTCCCTCGATAAGGCCGGGAATATCAGCAAAGACCAAAGTTTTATACTTGCGTTGCCAAACTCCCAAAACTGGGCAAAGAGTAGTGAAAGGGTAGTCGGCTATGATAGGATTGGCATGAGTTACCGAGGCCAAAAGAGTGGATTTACCTACATTGGGGAAACCGATGATCCCTACCTGGGCCACCACGCGCAATTCAAGACGTAACCAACGTTCCTCACCCGGTTCGCCCAACTCGTGATCACGAGGCCCGTTGTTAATCTCTGTTATGAAGCGAGCGTTACCGCGGCCGCCGCGACCACCCTTGGCGGCAACATATTCCTGTCCAGGCGATTTTAGATCGGCAACAAGGTGATCATCTTCTGTATAGACGAGAGTTCCCACCGGCACGGGCACACGCAGATCAGGAGCGCTGGCACCAGTTTTGTTGGAACTACGTCCAAAATCTCCAGCCTTGGCCTTAAAATGAGAACGGTGCTTAAAATCCAACAGACTGTCACAGTTTTCGGAAGCGAAAAAAATTACGCTACCACCCGCCCCACCGTCGCCTCCATCGGGTCCACCCATGGGAACATACTTTTGGCGATCGAAGGAACAAGCGCCGCGTCCACCGCGCCCGCCCTGCACAAAAACGCGCGTTTTGTCGATAAAATTTCTACTCATGAATATATCTGCCTAACTTGGGCAATTCTGCCGCAGCTTTTTCTTCTAATCTGAAACTGCCCCACCGACCCCAGGCCGCCTTCGGTAGGGAACAGCTTTCCCGCTTCCTCTTAATTCCACACAAGGAGCATTTCCGCTGTCTTCGGAAAAATTAGACGGCGCCAACTGCTTTGCGCAAATTTACCTGCCTGCTAATTAAAGGCCGCGGAATAGCGGTCCTTACCTGATTCTTTTGTAAATTGGCAAAACTAAATGTAAACCACATCAAAAATCAGGGAAAGAGCCGCCTAATTCTAGGCGAAATTGGACAAAATAACAAGAGGGCGGCGCCAAGGTTCAACTCCCCACAGAAAGGGACAGCCCACTGCACAGGCAGGATAACCGCTTAAAATCAACAAAGTGCCACCTGCCCCATTTAAAAGGCATAATTAAAGATTAGGAGCTTTTTATGCATTTCAAGCGTTATTCCGCCGTGCTGGTGTTTTGTTTGGCCATCCTTGCCCTTGTGGCCTGCTCCGACGCAACCAGTGCCAAAAAGGATTACGGCACGCTGCCTCGCATAACCGGAACCAGTTTCGATGGTGTCAAGGTAGATACCGACGCCCTACGGGGCAAAGTGCTGATTGTGGATATCTGGGCCAGCTGGTGCCCGCCATGCCGCAAGGAGATTCCCGGATTTATTGAGTTGCAGAAACAGTACGCAAGCAAGGGTCTGCAGGTTATCGGTGTTTCCCTGTGCCGGTCTGCCGATGAGCACACCAACTTTGCCAAGCAGAACGGAATAAATTATCCTTCCGTGTTCGTAGGCGACGATCCTAAGATTGTCGATGCCATCGGTGAGAAGGTCGGCGCCATCAACGGCATCCCCACTACCCTTATTGTTGACAAAAAGGGTAATATTGTCTTTAAGCATGTAGGCTACGGCGATAAGGCCAGCTTTGAAGCCGAAATCAACAAGTATCTGTAAGTGTTTTACTAGCAAGGGGGCGTACAGCTTGGTCCGCCGTTCAAGAGAATGGCCCGCAGCTGGGCTGAAGTGTTGAACATTAACCCGATGAACAGGGTTATGCTGGTCTCTCTCAACCACCCAGTCCCACATAGGTAAAACAAGAATCTTATGTACAACAAAGAGGCGCCACCACATCTAAGGATGAATGGCGCCTCCTCTGTTACTTATCCGAACGAAGAAACTACAGGTAATACTTCTTAACGAAAGCCAAGGTTTTGTCGTCTAACTCGTAAACCAGTGGCTTGCCGGTGGGAATTTCCACATTCATAATCTCGGCGGTACCGATATTCTCCAGATACTTGACCAAAGCACGGATGCTGTTTCCGTGAGCAGCAATAATGCACTTCTTACCTTCCAGAAGAGCCGGCTTAATGTCGGAATTCCAATACTCAACGGCACGATCCACTGTATCCAGAAGATGCTCGGTGAGGGGAAGCTGCTCGGGAGTAAGATCCTTGTACTTAGCATCGTTGCCAGGATAACGAGGATCATCCTTTTCCAGTGACGGAGGACGGACATCGGCACTGCGGCGCCAAATGCGCACCTGCTCAGCACCATACTTGGCCCGCGTGTCATCCTTATTGAGGCCCTGCAAAGCACCGTAATGGCGCTCATTTAAACGCCAACTGTACTTAATGGGAATATCGGTCTCCCCCAACTCCTCCAAAATAATATTCAACGTGCGGTTGGCCCGAACCAGAACAGAGGTGAAAGCCAAGTCAAAAGTATAACCGTTGGCTTTGAGCAACTGACCGGCCTCGTGGGCTTCTCTAATACCGTTCTCGCTCAAATCGAT
This sequence comes from uncultured bacterium, assembly GCA_900313515.1. GTDB lineage: Bacteria > Vulcanimicrobiota > Xenobia > Xenobiales > Xenobiaceae > Bruticola. The sequence continues at coordinate 12,158 of OMRK01000086.1, forward strand.
GTCAGTCCAACCGGTGAAACGGTTTTCCAAGTTCCATAAACTCTGGCCATGGCGCACCATAACAAGTTTCATAATCAGCACTCCTTGTTTTCCTATAAAATTTGAATCGCCTGCTGAAAATCGGCCCTTTCCTACGACTGGAGCAACGGAAAAACCTGCAAACATACCGAATGTGCCGAAAAACTTTATCCGGGCCTGAAGTCCCAAGGCATAAATGCAGGCCAGGCCAAACGGCTCCTTCTTAAAAAGGTTTTAGCAATATAAAGGGCAAAAGTAGAGGGCGTTCGATAGATTCTGAACAGCGTATCCAAGTTGCGCTACTGGAGCGGTGGAGGTGTTGGGTTGTCATGAGAATTGCGGTTGGAACCACCCGCGGCATTGTCGTTTTGAAGGAGAGAGAGGATCCCACTGAAAACTGGGAACTCATCTCCCACGCGCATCAAGGGCGTAACATACAAGCGGTTTTGACCGATCCGCGCGGTTCTATCCTGGCCGCCTCCTCGCAAGGTTCCATCCACAAAACTAAAGACGGCGAAAATTGGATGACCACCACCGAAGGACTGGATGAACTCAACATTACAGCTATCAGCTCCCACCCCAAGACTCCCATGGTTATGTACGTGGGCACTCAACCGCCTTTCATTTACCGCAGCCAAACGGCCGGACTGCGCTGGCAGAAGATGCCGAATTTCAACAAACTACCCGGTTCAGACGGTTGGACTTACCCAGTTCCACCTTACCGGGCCAGAGTCACTAAATTGCGCCAGCACCCCCTCCATCCCAACGTGGTTTTTGCCTCTCTGGCCCAAGGCGGTTTTGTAGGTAGCCTGGACGGTGGCTTAAACTGGGTGGAACGCACCGTTAACGCAGGTCGTGAGGTCAACGATTTTGCTATTCACGCTCTGGCACCCACCCGAATTTTTGCAGCAACTTCAATAGGACTCTTTCGCTCCCAGGATCTGGGAGGGACTTGGGAACTTCTAGATCAAGGCCTCCCCTACAGTTTTGCCCGGCACGTAGCTATTTCACCCTACAATCCCAATTTTATTATGGCTAGCTTAAGCCAAATGCGTGATGACAGCGGTTCCCAGATAATCGCCTGCTCCGCTGATGGCGGAGATAGCTGGCAAGTGAGGAACGTGGGGTTACCCTCCCTAAATAATCACCGCATAACCTCTATAAGCGCCATAAGCGATGGAGTATTTGCCTTCTCCACCATTACCGGAAATATTTATTTGAGCACCAACAACGGCGGTCTGTGGCGAGCTATTTACCTGAGTAACCTGACAATTAACACCATTCAGCTTATGCCCAAATAAAACATTGGCGCGGTTCTAGTTGAATTATCTCAACAGCGCCGTGGCTGGCGAGTTGAATATAACAACTGTACAGGAGTAACAACAGCTTCCATTTGTAGACAACAAGCGCACAAAAAATAAGCCGTCCGAGCACTGGCTAGGACGGCTTATTGCATTCTTCAAACGACCACAGCCCCCCCCACGCGCACTTACTCTTCTTTCAATGTAAAGACCATCTCAAAGTCTTCTGTGTCATCGTTGCTGTTCTTGGAAGCACCCAACACTCCCTCACGGAGCACCTCTCCCGCCCCCTGGACCGCGGGATCGAGCCGTTCCTTCCCTTCCTGATCCAAATCGACGATCATGCAGCTTCCTTCGGGGAAATTTCCACTCAGCACTTCGTTGGAAAGCGGATCCTCCAACATTCTCTGAATGGCCCGGCGCAGAGGGCGAGCGCCGTACTGCAATTCGTGACAGGAGGCTACCAAGGCGCGTTTAGCCATGTCTGTAACCTCAATATCGCGCTTGTTATGACTGAGCCCTTTGCGAATCTTACCCAGCATGATATCCACAATCTTGAGCAGATCGTCGTTTTCAAGGCTGCGGAAGACCACCTGCGCATCCAGACGATTTAAAAATTCAGGTTTAAAGACTTGCTTAACCTCCTCTAAGACCTTCCTTTTCATAATCTTAAAGCGTTTATCGGGTGGTAGTTTGTCATTGCGATCAGTACGGAGCCCCATACTAGCGCTGGAATCGGGATTGGCAAAGCCTATGTTGGAGGTTAAGATAACCACCGTGTTCCTAAAATTAACCTCATGGCCCTTAGCATCGGTCAAGTGGCCTTCATCCATGATCTGCAGAAGCGTGTTAAAGATATCAGGATGAGCCTTCTCTATTTCATCGAACAGCACCACCGAATAGGGCCGACGGCGTACCGCATTGGTCAGTTCGCCTCCCTCATCGTAGCCAACGTATCCAGGCGCCGCTCCATACAAGCGAGAAGCAGAGAATTTTTCTGAATACTCCGACATATCTAGCTTAATAACAGAACTCTCGTCATCGAAGAGGAAATCGGCCAATGTACGAGCCAACTCTGTCTTGCCAACTCCAGTAGGCCCCAAGAACAGGAAAGAACCGATGGGTCTGTTAGGGTCACCAAAACCAGCTCGGGAGCGCTTAATAGCCTTGCTCACCAGTTCAACGGGTTCATCCTGACTGATAACGCGCTTATGAAGCACATCTTCAAGGTTGAGCAGACGAGAAGCCTCGCTTTCGGTAACTTTACTGACCGGAATGCCGGATTTTAAGGAGATCACCCTGGCCACATCCTCTTCAGTGATCTGAGGACGCTTCTGCTCCGCCCCATGTCCCGGCTCCTCACGACTGCGCCATTCCGACTCCAAACGTCCCAGAATTCTATTACTATCTTCGTAACGCACCCGCAGCTCGTCGGCCAAAGCGTAATCGCCCTCGTGTAGAGCTTTCTCTCGAAGATGTTTTAAGTTCCGCAGCTCCTTCTGCTTATCTAAAAGTTCTTCTGGCTTTTTAGATTTAAATAAGCTGGCTCGGCTGCAGGTCTCGTCCAGTACATCTACAGCCTTATCCGGCAAGAAACGATCGGTAATATAGCGCTTGGAGAGGTGTACAGCTGCTTCCAGAGCGGCCTCGGAGATGTCCACGTTATGATAACTTTCGTAACGCTCGCGCAAACCACTTAAAACACGTACAGCCTCTTCCTCGGTGGGCTCGTTCACATCGACCGTCTGGAAACGTCGAGCCAAGGCCCGGTCTTTAGAGATATATTTATCATACTCGTCGGCAGTGGTTGCGCCTATGCACTTAAACTCACCTCTGGCCAGGGCAGGCTTGAGCATATTGCCTGCATTTAAGCCACCGTCGCTATCGCCAGCCTCCAACAAGGTGTGAATTTCGTCTATAAATAGTATAACTCGAGAATGCTCATTGGTAAGTTCACGGAGAATCTTACTGAAACGCTCTTCCAAATCGCCACGATAATGGGTGCCAGCTACTACCTCTGAAAGAGACAGAGAACAGACTCGCATACCGGTAAGCGGTCCAGGCACGTCACCGTTAACTATGCGCTGAGCCAACCCCTCAACAATAGCAGTCTTTCCTACTCCCGCATCGCCTACCAGAACTGGATTGCTCTTAGTTCGACGATTGAGCACCATTATTACATTTTCCAGTTCCTTTTCGCGACCAATCAGAGGATCAAGCTTACCCTCACTGGCCAGCTTCGTTAGGTCACGGCAGTACTTATCTAACACTGGAGTCTTGGCCGCCTTCTTAGACTGGTGACCGGAATATCTGGAAGCTCTCGACTCCTCGTGAGCTTTTTCTCCATGGCCCTCGCGCCCCTTGCCTTTGCTATCCTCATCCCCCTCTTCATCTTCCTCTTCTGAATCAACCTTGCTTTTTTCGTTTAACGCCTGGCTATCACTCTTCTTACCACTGTAACGCTTCGAACCGTCGTAAGATTCATCCTTGGAAGCATCCAGCATGCTGTCAACTTCGGCCTGTAAATGTTCAAAAACCTCATCACTAAGTGTGTCTAAAACTGTAAACAGCACGCTCTTCCTGCGAGATTTGCGATCGCTCTCAAACAGATCCAAAATCGCTTTAAGCAGAGTATCACACCCCACACAACCTTCCGAACTGCGTCCAGACTCTCTGGCATGCACGAAAGCCTGCCTAATAACAAATTTAGCCTCCTTGTCGAAAGTCATCTCCTGTTTACCGTCGTATTCGGAAGGGGACAACTTCTGGATTATATCGCGCAAATAATCAAGGCTTAAGCCGCTTTGCTCCAAAAGCTGGCTGACCTCTGTATGACGGGAGGCCAATCCCATTAAAATATGCTCTGCTCTTATAAAATTGCTTCCTAAAGCTTTAGCCTCTTCGCGGGCACTGACAATGGCAGCCCTGGCCTCTCTAGAAAAAGGTTCCATCTCCATTTTTTACTCCAATCACTACCTTATGCAGTTGGTAAATAAATTCTGCTCCCCACAACTATTGCACTTCCACCTCAAAACAACCCCGGGCTAAAGTGCAATGGTAGGCCTGTTCGTAAACGAACCCAGCCCTTTCTATGGGAAGATAAACACTACGCTCAAACAATCGTTCAGCATGTTGCCACTCTTGCTCTCTGACATTGAGCGGAGCCACCATCACCAGGTTGCGGCCCACAACTCGCACTTTGAAAAACGGCTCTATCTTAAAATCGCCAGCCTTGGATATTCCAACCACAAGGCGAGGATCGGCTGCGACAAAGCAGAGTTCTGCTCCTGCCCATGCCCAGATCCTACCAAACTGATAAGCCTTGACCTGTATTCTCAGCTTATCCAGGCTACGCCTGCGCCAATCCTCAAGAGTTTGTACCTCCAACCCCAACTCGGCCAAATCTGCCGAGGTTATGTCGTGGGAATGGTGCAAACAGCGGATAGAATAGACCGGTACCGCCTCAGCATGTCTTGTGCGTTGGTATGCATTCAAGCTGTCCATAAGAGGAAACCAATGCTGGAAAGCTCCTTCGTAGACGACATTTTGCCCTTGCACATCACGGCGCCCAGTAGCGACGTATCCGCCCTCAATCTTTTCCTCTCCAGGAACATAGTTATCGGCTGCCCGCTTGGCTCGTTTGATCCGTTTAACTTGCTGATCTGGATCATCGTAATTTTCGCTGGTCCTTTGCTGCTCCAGTTCCTTGTAACGCCTAAACATATCTATTTCGAATTTGCTGGCAGGATCCATAAGGGCGTAATCTGGCGCGGTATTTATCGGGATCAATCCATATCGTTGACAAGCTTCCTCACTGGCCAAATTGGCACAGATACAGGCCGGCAGACCACAGGCGCACTGCCAAATATTGAGGGGCCGCTCTGAAAACAAATATCGAGCTCGCCCCAGTGGCCCTTCCCAGGCCTCCAGCAGTGAAGCACAGGAAAAGTGTCGTTCTGGTGATTGGCCTTTTTTAATCGTGTAAGTGAAAGTATGCTGATCGAACTTAACTCCAACAGTCCGCTCTCCACTGTCAACCTGCCCAGAACGAGCTAATTCGTAGACATCTTCCAACTCCTTAAATTGGACACCAGCTCGAGCAGCTATGCTAATAGCCGCAGACTCAGGATACTGATTGCTACAAAAAGCTGCAACCAGCAGATTCAACAAGTTCAGCTCCAAAATGGCTTTGTCGCTGGTCAACACCAAAAGCTCCTGCTGCTCACCCTGCCATTGGCTCTTAAACTGCAAGTTCATACGGTAGAAACACTTGCTTATATTGTCTAACAACAACAGACGCCAATCCTGCCAGTCCGCACAATAACAAAAACGCAGGTTATCGACGTGGTTAGAATCTAAATCGGCATAATTACCAGACTGCGTAAGATTAAAGGGCAAGACAAAATAAGTATGCCCACCTCTTTGAGCCAAATATCCCGGGCTCCCGCCTGGTGCGGCCGTTCCAGAAGCGCCCTCCTCAGATACGGGTTGTTCTGAAGACTTCACAAGCGAGGAACAGGCAAGACATGACTCAAAATTGCTCTCAACATCACCAGTTGTCACCAGGATATTGGTGAGACCGCCGCAGGCTATAAATTGGCAGGCAGGTTGCCGATTGTCTGCTAACCTGATTAAAATCTCCCTTTCTGCCTCTATAGCCTTAAGCAATGTAGACATGAAACGCCCCAGCTCGCTAAATATAACTTCATCGCCGACCTGTTCTCTAATGGGGACAAAGCGTTTCAAGCCAAAGTCAATATAACCCCAACCGCGCACAAAACGTCCCTCATCTAAATGGGCTATCTCTAAAACGACATCGGTGTTGGGCCAGTCCCAGTAAAAATCCAGAGTAGCGTACTTGAGAGACTTAGAAGACCAGGTACGCCTACAGGTGGAGCAAGCAGTGGAGTCGGATTTGGAAGTTTTAAAAATCAGTTTCTCATATAACTTCAACAAAGAATCGCCAGGATCAATGGGCACGTCCTGGGTGAAAGTATAAAAGCACTTACACGATGGGCACCACCAATACTGAGTTATAGTAGCCGACCTCTGATGCTCCTGCCTACGTCTAGAAGCTTCAATGGGATCCTCCAACTCAAGACGCTCTAAACTGCCGTACTCTGCTAAACGGTTTCCCAAAAATTGGCGATGAGCACAGACAAAAAGAGGCAGTTCAGAATTGTAAACTGTCATTCCCTGTTCCCAGGGTAACTCATAACCGCTGTTGTCCTCTAAATTACCGTTTAATGAATCGTACCAATCCAAGTAAGAGCTGTAATCTGCTTCAGGACACAAATCAGGATTAGCCAACTGAGTAACCACTGCCCTGGCCATACCAACCAATGTGGCTTTGCTGTGGGGAGTTTTCAGAATATATTCAGCAAAGCGCCCAGCCTCAAAGAGAAGCGTACCTTTTTTTATCGGAAACCTTGCACAGGGAAAGCCATCAACAATTTTGACACTGCGTGGTCCTAAATAATTAATGCAGCTAACCAGATATAAACCCAGAACTGCTGCCGCATATTTATCAGCAAAAGTATAAACGGGACGCGAGAAACGCATGCGCAATTCCTCCAGCTCGCTCAACCCTTTACTTATGGCATTACCTTTGCCGGTAAAATCGATAATAAAATCAACCAAACCAAGTTTTTTAAGTTCATCCGCATTCATTTCCTTAACCGAATGCAGATTTTTTTCAAAGTAAAGACAGCAGCAGGCCATTAAAAAACGGCGCCGATCGACTGGCATTTCCAAATTATTGGTAAAATAAGCGGGATCGCTTTCGTACACGGGTTTCCCGTCCTCATCTATGGCCACCAGACGGTAGGAGCCCCAATCATGGGCCAGAAGATAAGCCAAAGCCAAGAATTGAGG
>OMRK01000245.1 GCA_900313515.1 uncultured bacterium
AAAGACTTAGCATCATGAGAATCGCAGTAACCTATGAAAACGGACAGATATTTCAGCATTTTGGCAAAACGGAGCAGTTTAGGTTATATAGTGTTGCTGATGGTGAGATCATAAATGAGCAGGTCATAGGCACAAATGGTGCAGAATACACATGCGGAGACCACGGTTGGGGTAAGCACTGATGAAGTACGATCATACAGAAAAAGCTATATCGCTTTTTACAAAGGGCTATAACTGTGCACAGTCTATATTTGTGGCTTTTTGTGATGTAACAGGCATGGATGAGGAACTTGCTAAAAGGCTCTCATGTTCATTCGGCGGCGGAATGGGAAGAATGCGTGAAGTCTGTGGCACCTGTTCAGCTATGTTTATGATTGCCGGTATACTGTACGGTGAGGGAACAGAAACGGATCATTCCATAAAAGCAGAGCATTATAAGAGGATACAGTATCTAGCTGAGGAGTTCCGCAAGGCGCATGAAACGATCATATGCCGCGACCTTTTGAAAGGACTTGCCGTTACAAGCATCCCTACCCCCGAAAAAAGGACTGAGCAATACTATAAGGTCAGACCGTGTGTGAAATTTGTCAGAACGGCAGCGGAGATACTTGACCGTTATCTTGAGGAGCACCCGCCATTGAGGTAATTGTCTATAAGGGTTGTAGCTCTTGTAGAAAACTCTCACGGTGCTGAAAACTGGATCGCCGAGCATGGACTAAGTGTCTATATATTTTTTAGCAATACCATGGTAGCTTTGTACCCCTGTAGCTAAAACAAGGGGTTTTACGGTAGTTTTGCCAAACCTTACCGAGTAGGTTCTGATTGGGGGTGGCCAACAGTTTTCGTCCGGGCTCCGTTTGGAGCAGTCGCTGGGGGCCAGCAAATAACAGGGATGGAGAGATGTTCTTAAATGGAATTTGAACTTTTAGGGCGTCACAGCCGTTTGGTGAAAGAGATCAGGAGTCTGTCTTCCCACAGTGAGCGTTTGGAAAAAGGTCTTTTTGTGGTGGAGGGCATACGGGTTATCGAAGAGCTGATCGCTTCCAAAGTTCGCATTATGCATCTGTTGTTGGCGGAGCGGTTGCTCAATTCCGATGTCACCGTGTGGGCCGAAGAGGTCAAGGCTCAGCAGTCAGGCGTGAAAATTTGGATAGCGGCCGACTCCGTAATGGAGGATATTTCCTCGACAAAAAGCGATCAGGGCATTTTGGCAGTGGCCGAAATGCCCCAGGTGGGATCCAAAGATATTTTAAGGAACGACAAGCTCCTGGTTTTAAGCCAAGTGCAGGATCCCGGTAACGTGGGCACGCTAATTCGCTCTGCTCTGGCCTTCGGCTTTCAAGCAGTGTTGGCCTGCGGTGGCGCCGATCCCTTCAATGCCAGAGCTGTGCGTTCATCGGCCGGGGCCGTGTTCCACCTGCCGGTGCTCCATTGTGGCGATGATGAATTGGAAGAGTGGTGCCAGCGTCTGGTTAAGGAAGAGTTTGCTTTAATAACGGCCGAAGCCCATGGCGGTCTCTCTATAAATAAAGTGAAGTTCCCCAAACGCATGGCCTTGGTGTTGGGGGCTGAGGTCAAGGGGGTAGATAGATCCTGGCAGAACGAGGCTCATATTAAGGTGCATATACCACTTGAAGCCAAAAGCGAGTCGCTAAATGTGGCTGCTGCTGGAGCTATCATCATGTTTAAGACGACATGCTGAAATGAGCTGTCCTGACATTCCTCGAGCCTTAGGGTTGGTTAGTCTTGAGAAAAATTATTTTTAAGCCGGGCTTATTGGAGCGTGGCTAAGCGGTATCGTTGCGGAAAGTGGTGGGGCGCAAGTTATGTGGGGTGATAGGGGTAAGGTTATGAATATTTTTGTTAAAAGTACTTTAGTGGCGTCTATATTTTGTACTGCGTTGGTTGGGACATTTCCGGCCTATGGCAAGGAGCTACCGCGTGTTCTTATTTTAGCTACCGGCGGTACCATAGCCGGTGTTAGCAACAATAACTCGGCCGTGGGCGGATACGATTCTGGCAAAGTTAAAGCGAACGATTTGGTCAACGCCGTGCCTCAAATCAAGGAGGTCGCCAATTGTGACGTTGAGCAGTTCTGCAATATTGGCAGTCAGGATATGAACGGCCAAGTATGGGTGAAACTAAATGAACGCGTCAACAATGCGCTGGTAAATCAACATTACGATGCGGTTGTCATTACTCATGGAACCGATACCATGGAAGAGACGGCCTATTTTTTGGAGAATACTCTTCAAAGTGACAGCCCGGTGGTCTTTGTAGGTGCTATGCGCCCCACATCGGCCATTTCACCCGACGGACCAAGTAATCTATACGATGCGATAAAGGTTGCTATCGATCCCGATTCAAAAAAACGCGGCGTATTAGTGACCATGGGTGGCGATATTTTTGAAAGCCGCGATATCTACAAGAGTGATATCAACAGCCTGTACTCTTACGCTTCGCGCTGTTGCGGCCCGGTGGGAAGTGTAGATGAAGGGGTAGTAAACTTTTATGCCCCGCCTATACCGGCAGAGCGTCCGTGCTGGGGTGTGCCCCCCGATGCTGTACTACCTAGAGTTGATATTTTGCATGCTTACGCTGGCTGTACTGGTGATTCTATCGATGCTGCTGTAAATTGCGGGGCACGTGGCATTGTTATTGCCGGAGTTGGCAATGGCAATATGTCCAAAGATTATATCGATGCCGTCAAGCGGGCTGTGGGTAAGGGAGTTATAGTTGTACGCTCCAGCCGCGTCACCAAGGGTTTTGTGAATCGCAATCACGAGATATCCGACGATGAGCTGGGCACAGTTGCTTCTTATGACCTCTCTCCAGAGCATGCCCGTATTCTACTGCAGCTTATTATCTATCATTTAGACAATGAGCCCACTCAGAAGGACAAGTTGAATGTGCAAAAGTGTTTTGAGGGTAAATATTTCTTGAAACGTTAGAAAACACTAAACAGGCCATGCCAAAATATCACCTGGCATGGCCTATTTGTTCGTGCGCTCCGGGCTGCGGTTAGAGGCTTAACATTTTTGCTGCAGCGTCACGTGTTTTCCGATTTGTCCCGGCGGCAGGCCTACAAAGATGCGTCCAAGCTTGCCGCCGTTAGACTTTGTTAGGTGGCGCTACGCGGCTTCATTCGAATTTGCGACTGCCGACGTTGCCGGCTTCTATCTGGTTGCGTTACATGGCTCCCAGCTTTGCCCAAGGGTAGACCTACTAGACACACTCAGGCCTACCGCCGCAATCCTTCTATTCGGGACACGTAGCCCCAGCCGACTTTATTACCGGTGCTTTCGCCGTTAATTTTCTATTCGGGATTTTCGCTCTTCTTTTTGTTGACCTTGATGGCGCCACCCAAATTCACGGTGAGGCTTCCCAAATTGTGGGGACCGTCGGTGGCCGGAGCCAGGAGAGAGTTACTTATCTTCATGGTTTGATCCGCTCCGGGGACCAGAATGCCGCTTATGATGATTTTGGTAAATTTACCATGATTGGCCATAGCTAAGTTCTGGTTGCCGTCCAACTGAGAGAGAATTACCACTACTGTATCGGCTGGCTCGTAATCCTTAAGGGCCGCATCGAGCGCTTCCATGGTAGGTATAAGCTCGGTATCTTTGGGAACCGTGTCTACAGGAGCCATGCCTAAAATAACGATCTTGTCGCCATTCTTTGCATCCAAAACCTTACTGTGAACGAAAAAGTCCCCTTCGCCCATGCCTTTCCAATTGGTGGCTACAAAGGGAAATTCTGCAGCTCTGGCCATCTTCTTTAAGGCACTGGTATCCATCGCTTCCGCTCGACCGGGCACCACGGCCGTGTATTTCAGATAATTATAGACTTTAACGTGAGGTTCACCTTTATGAGGGCCTGGACGGTTGGGACCGCTGAAGGAACCCGTATCAAACAGAAGCATATCGGGGTGCTCTTCCCGGCAGTTTTTAATGACGGTTGCTAAATAAGGGAGGGTTTCCAAATCTCCGCCAATGTTGCTGGTATAGCGAATCTCCAGCGTACTAGGCGGTTGCCAAGATACTGTTGCATTCTTACTCATGCCAGGGCAGTTCGCTGCCGCCGCGTTCTTGGCCTGCTTTGTGTAGACAGAGAACATGTCTTTATCTCATTTCTACGGGGTGGCCAAAAAGTTCGCAGCGAGTTGTGAGATAATTTCACTCATTTCAGCTTCTAACCAGTGTTTTAACCTAAAAAGCGGGATTTCTACTTTAAAGGGCAAAGGTAAGCCGCGATTAATTTCTGCTTTGAAAAAGAGAGGCGCTTTTAAGCGTAGTAGGCGTGTCTGAAAATAAAGTTCCGTGGCATAAACGAGTCCCTAAAGTTGGACGATTTATCATATTTAGTACTTTTTCTGTGTTGCTGGCTTTGGCGGCTCTAATTGCTGGCCTGCTCTACATAGATAGCTTAAAGAGCGGCGAGAGCAATTCTTCAGGTCTTATCTCTGAGGCCCTGGGCACTATGGCCGGTTATTCCGGAGAGCGAGCTTTTAACGGCAGTGAACGTATGAATGTGCTCTGCCTGGGTATCGACTATAACCGCGATTCTAAGGGAATGGGCTACACTAAAGGGGCCCGTTCCGATACGATGTTTGTTATCAGTATCGATTCCAAAGGTCGCACCCTAAATGTTGTCTCTATCCCTCGTGACTGCTACGTATATTTGGGGGATGATTACGGCTATGATAAAATCAATGCCGCCTATATGTATGGAGGCCTTAAGCTGGCCCGCAAGGTCGTCTCCGAATTCTTGGATATTCCTATCCACCACTATGTCATAATAAAAGTCAGCGGTGCCGCTCAGTTGGTAGATGCTTTGGGTGGCCTGGTGATCGATGTGGAAAAGGATATGGATTATGACGATAACTGGGGTAATTTGCATATACATCTAAAAGCCGGTGAACAGCTCCTTAAGGGTGAGCAGGCTGTGGGTTACGCTAGATTCCGTATGGATGCTGAAAGTGACCGCGGTCGTATCCGCAGACAGCAGCAGGTTATGGCCTCCGTGATTAAGCGTTTGAAGGATCCTATGGCTGTTCTGCGCCTGCAGTCTATTGTGAAGGCGGTCAAGCAGAATGTGGAGACCGATTTCAGTCTGATGGACATGCTGGATCTGACCTACCTTTACAAAGATTTTGACCGTCGTCGTATGAAGACCGGCGTTATTGTAGGCGATGACAGCGATATTGACGGCGTAAGTTATATAATCCCTTACGCTCCTATGAACGAAAAGACCGTTTTGGAACTTCTGAAAGATCCATCCAACTTGCAGCGTGACGATGTGCGCGTTGAAGTTTTAAATGGTAGCAGCGAGGAAGGCTTGGAGGGCCGTGTGGCTGATTACCTGACCCAGGAAGGCTTCCGAGTGGTCAATGTGGGCACCAGCGAAAGACGTTATGAGGTTACGACCGTTATAGACTATTTGGATAGCAGTGCTATCCGCAACGGTTTGGAAAACATGCTTTTGGGCTGCTCATACGAGGTTAGTAATGTGCCCTATGATAAGCGCAAGGCTGATATAACCATTATTGTCGGTGAAGATAGGGTGGGAGCGTACGATAAGGATATCAAACGTTCGCCCACAGGTTACGGGTCTTATGAGCAGTACAATACAGGGCTTCCTCAAAATGGCTCTCAGGAGAAGCCGGCTGATTCTGCTGAGGAAGTACCTATTGAGGATGTGGCTCCAGGAGGACAAAATATCACTGGCTATCCGCGGGTCAATAAAAACGGAACTGTGACCGATTCCAATAGGGAGTTTGGAGCAGTTGATTCCGGAGCTAACTCTGTTGATAACGGCAATAATGAACCTGCCAATGGGGAACAGGTGGAGGTTGAAGTTGAGCAACAGCCGCAGGTGCCGGATTACACCATCCCGCAGGAACAGGATGAGCCGGCTGCGCCCATCGAAGAACAGCCCGAAGCGCCTATGCCTGCTCCTATAGAGGTTGCTCCCGAGGGTGACAATGGCGGCGAAAATGCGCCTGTTCCGGAGGCCGTGGATATAGAGGGCGGCGAAGAACAAAACAACCTGTACTGAGCGGGTGCGCCGCTTGATCTGACTGGGTAAGGGGCAGTCGCAGATACTGTGTCTGCCCGCGCGGTTGGTGGCCGCTGGGCC
>OMRK01000136.1 GCA_900313515.1 uncultured bacterium
GAGAAGGCGAAATCGCACTCCATGCGATCCTCCAATTCATCCAGGAGGTCCTCATTCATGATCGCTTCACTAAAGGCCTTGGTGTCCTGGGGACTGAGAATAGGGCCATCCATGCTGACCAACTGGTTATTTATACGCATCAATACGGGACTCCCCGGCACCAAATGGAGATGAGAAGCCCGGCGCTCCACCATATTGGTAAACAATTCTTCAACGTTCATAAATTTAACGACACCCTTTCTGATACTCGAAGCTAATCAGATCTTTCTGTTCCACACAGACCCAGACCAAGACCAACCAGCGGCTCTACCGCCGCTGGAACAAAACATTGCCACAAAACAAATTCTCTAGTTATAAGCCGCCTCAAAACGAAGCAATCTCGGACCGAAAACACCCCCTCGCCAAGCCCCCCGGGCGAGCAAATACATAAACTCCACCGTATTCAGTACAATCTCTGACTCTACTCCGTAGGAGCCGGACCGTTAGAGTTAGGATTGGTAATCAAGCGGTTAAACTCCTCGGGACTGTGAGCCTTGGACAAGCCCTCCTCGTAAGTAATGAGCCCTTGATGATACAGATTGCGCAAAGACATATCGAAACTCATCATTCCGTATTGACGGCCAGTCTGGATGGCACTGGGTATCTGGTGAGTCTTACCTTCACGAATAAGGTTACGCACCGCGGGAATCATAGGCATAAGCTCCATAGCCATAACACGCCCGCCACCTTTAGCCTTGGGAAGCAAGCTTTGGCACATCACTCCCTCTAAGCAGACGGAAAGCTGCATGCGCACCTGTTGTTGCTGGTGGGGCGGGAAAATGTCTATAACACGATCCACCGTAGAAGCAGCCGAGTTGGTGTGCAAGGTGGCCAACACTAAGTGGCCAGTTTCAGCCGCCGTAATAGCGATCTGAGTGGTTTCCAGGTCGCGCATCTCTCCGATAAGAATCACGTCAGGATCCTGGCGCAGAACATGCTTTAAGGCCATGGAGAAGCTGTGCGTGTCGCAACCGACCTCACGTTGGCAGATAACCGAGTTCTTGTCTTTATGCAAAAACTCGATAGGATCCTCGCAGGTAACAATATGGCAACGGCGTGATTCATTGATATGATCGATCATGGCCGCTAGTGTGGTGGACTTACCCGAACCGGTAGGGCCGGTGACCAGCACCAGACCGCGTGGACGCATGGCTAAATCGGCCACGGTCTGCGGCATTTTCAACTCCTCTAAGGTGAGGGGGCGCGAAGGAATGACACGCAAGGCCGCTCCCCATGTGCCGCGCTGCAGATAGATATTAACACGGAACCTAGACAAACCCGGTATGCTGTAAGCTAAGTCCAGCTCTTTGTCGGCTATAAACTTGGCCTTCTGTTCGTCCGTCAATATGCTTTCGCACAGATGACGTACCATGGGACCATCTAAAATTTCGTAAGTGGCTGGAGTCAACTCACCGTCAACACGGATCATAGGAGCACTACCAACCTTAATGTGCAAATCGGAAGCTCCACGCTCCACCATAATAGAGAGCAAATCGTCTAGAGTTAGTTCATTGGAGTCAAGAATGCTATCCATCTGTCCACCTTTACAGCACAAGATAAAAAGCGGCAAAGCCGCCGGCTACCCACAGGCACCAACAAAAAGCCGCATCTGTTTTTCTATGATTCAATGTTTTTGCCTGCCTAATTTAAAAAATTACCAAATGTCGCCATAGAGCCCGAGCCATTTACTTTAGCGATGGGGATACAAGGCCATGTAATGACAGGTAGCAATAATCCCCCGCCTTTGAGTACGGAGAGCATAAAATGGGCTAGCAACATACCGCAAACTAGCGACAACTCAAGGCTGTTTTCTGGAATCTAAAGCGTCAATCTCGAATAGTCTCGCCTTGTCTAAGTATGGGGGGAAAGTTCTACTTGCAAAGAGAAGTGCGGATTGGTGATGTTTGCCCAAAGAGTTAACTTCACCGTCTTCAACAGTCAAGAAGCCGTAGTCTGGCTGTCCGTAAGTACAGCTTCTTACGCGAAATTAGCAAAAAGGAATTGAAAAATGACCACGAGTTCCGAGAACACCCAAGTTGTAGCCACCGATCAGGTCGTAGGCATTAAATATATTTTAACAAATCCCAAGGGTGAAGTTATCGATAAAACCGAGGATGAGCCCCTTGAGTACCTGCACGGCCACAGTAACTTGATTATCGGGTTAGAAAAGGCCCTGGAGGGTCACAAGGTTGGTGACAAATTCACGGTAACCGTTGCAGCTAAAGATGCCTACGGGGAAGTGGATCCAGAGCGCATCTTTGAAGTTAGTCGAGAAGAGTTAGGCTCAGCCGGTGAGCCCAAGGTGGGTATGATGGCCCGCTTGAGCACCAATGATGGAATGCTGTTAGCTCGCATAGTGGAAGTTACTCCGGAGAAGGTCGTGTTCGATGCTAACAACCGCATGGCCGGTGTAGATCTCACTTTCCAGGTTGAAATAACCAGTCTGCGTCCAGGAACGGCCGAGGAAATTGAGCGTGGCGGATTGCACAGTAGCTGTAGCGGTGACTGCGGCTCTTGCGGAGGATGCCACTAAAACGAAGTAATAAGGAAGCTGAAGACCTGGCAGACAGCCAGGCAGAGTGCTTGTCAGCTTTATTGAGGATTCGATGCTGCTTTCTTGCTTTTGTGCTTGTGCTGCAAAAGTTCAACGGCTGAGGAAACGTCACACTTAACGAGAAACAGAAGGAGCGGGTTAGAGAATGCCTCTGTCAAACCAAAATGGCGATAATCACAGCGACGGTAATTGGCAGAATTATGGGGCCTCCGGCTCGTTGGGAAGCTTGGGCAACGGTCTGGGTCAAAACGCCAGCAATAGCGAAGAACCTAACAGTGTTGGAGCAGTCGGAGCAACGACTGAAGCTGACAAGCCAACTAATCCCGCGCCCATGCTTAATGAGCAGGGCCAGACCGTAAGTCCACATAATTCTGGTGCGCCCAACTCCGGAACAGGACGAGAACCGGTAGAGCCAATGCGGCAAAGCCCAAATGTTCCTCCCCCCACGAGCAGTCAGGCTTCCACCATTAGGCCCTCCGAATTGGCGCCAGGTACGAATGTTTCGGCTGCTGCGCCACGCATCAGCCCACGTTTGCGTTACACCAGTAGCACCCGACCTTCTGTCTCTTCTGTAGCCGCCGCCCCCACTCCTAACGTGTTAGAGGCGCCGCCTACTCAAAAGCTAAAATCGGCTCCCACGGCCATTCCCAACACCAATGCAGGTATGCAGAATTCCCATTCTCTGGGATCCCTTCTCCATTCTCCCCCTCCACCGAGCGCAGGATTGAATGTTCCCTCTTCTGCCCCAAAGATGCAACCCACCGTAAGGCCAGCTGCACCTTCAATGTCTATAGGAACGCCCCCGAGAGTTGGAGTTGGCCAACAGAAGCCTGGACCGATACCAGTACAAGGAGCTACAAGCGCCGCGAATTCACCTGGTGTTACTCCAGGCACAGCCCAAAATCCGGTCATGCGCCATCCGCTGATGCCCGGTTCCGGCAATAAAGCTCTTACGCTTCCTTCTGGCAGTACTGCTGTTAACACTCCGCAAGAGCGTCCTTCATTTGGTTCCACAACCATGATAGGGCCGCCTCCCAATCAAAACAGACCGGTCGGCTCTGGCGCAACTGTGGTCAGAAGACGCCCTAGCACTCCCTCTATGGATCCACGTACCATAGCTCAGGCTAGAATGGCCCAAGCCAAGTCTGAAGGAGCAGTAGGCGCCCAACCACCTACTTATCCGCGTCCAGAGACTCTAAGGCCGACAAACGCATCCAGACCTCTAAACATGCCGGGAGGTCCTCCCACACCGGGAGCGGCTCACGCTTCTCCGTATTTACCTAATCGTTCGGTGCCAGGACAGCCAGCCGCATCAGTTGCTGGCTCTGCGCACACACAGTCACAACCTACCGGTTCTCCTATAAATCGTACGGGAGCTCCCTCGCCTTACCTAAGAAACGCAGATCCGAGGGTAGCTACCGGCGTAAATCCGAGTCTATCCGGAACAGCTACTGGCACGGCCAGCTCTGGAAAGCAAGCAACCACTGTACCCAATGAAGCCACAACAGGGACCAGAATCCCCTTTGGCAGTTCTGCTAAACCTGGGATTGCTACGAGCGTCGGTGCTGGACCTTTAAGCTCTGCTACCGGCGGGGCAAGAAC
>OMRK01000026.1 GCA_900313515.1 uncultured bacterium
GTAGCTATAGAAAGAGCAAAAGCCGTCTTGCCCATAGAGGGGCGGGCGCCAATCACAATCAAATTGGAATTGTGCAAACCAGTGGTCAGCTCGTCTAAATCGGTAAATCCGGTAGCAAGCCCAGAAATGCCCTTCCCGCTTGCGCTTCTAGCAGCAATTTCGTTAAAAGCGTTGGTTAGAGACTTACCGATATGCTCTAAGTCGCCACGGTTGCGGGCATTGCCCACTTGGAAAACGATTTCTTCGGCCTTGTCCACACGTTCCGGCAAGGCTAAACTGGTTTCGACAGCCAGATTACTTATAGCCGTCCCAGCCTGCTGCAGACGGCGAGAAGCGGCATTATCGGCTACTATCTGGGCGTAAGCGGTTACATGGGCAGAACTGCTAACATTTTCAGTCAGGCTATCTAGATAAGCTACCCCCCCGCAATGATCTAGCTCCCCCTTATCACGCAGGTAGTTGACCACAGTAAGCAGATCGACTACCCCCAAATGCTCCATTAGATAGAGCATAGCCGAATAAATCTGCTGATGAGCCTTCTGATAGAAATCTTCAGGACCAGCCAGAATTTCACTAACTCTGTCAACCGCATCTGGGTCAACCAAACAACAGCCCAAGCAGGCCGCCTCAGCCTCGTTATTCTGAGGGGGAATGAAAAATCTGGGGGAATCAACAGAAGTTTCTAAACTCACGAATGTGAATATCCTTTCGGAATTGACACTCCCCATGCCTCAAGGCTGGAGATTATTAGTTCATCTACTACCGAGCCACAACCGCAGTCGCGTTTTTAGTACAAAGCAAGGGCTGCACCCTGCACTCTAACATTGGGAAACTAATTAGGCGGTCTATAGGGGTCCTATCGCAAAAAAAACACCCCCCCTCCAGCGCTGAAAAACCGGATAGTCTCAGCATCTAATCTTCTTTTTTGTCTATTTGAACCTTAAGCTTGGCCTTCACTTCCGGATGCAGCTTGACCGACAAAACGTAGCTGCCTAACTTACGAATAGGCTCATCCAACTTGACAGCCTTTTTATCTATGGTTTCTCCAAACTGTTCACTTACGGCTGAAACAATATCTTGAGCGGTGATAGAGCCAAACAACTTATCTTGACCACCGCAGTTAGCTTTCATAACCAAGGCTTTGGCTTGCAGACGTTCAGCTTGAGCCTGGGCCGCCTCTTTTTCTCGTTTAAGCTGGGCCTGATGTTCTGCATTTTCCTTTTCCATGGCCCGAAGGCGGCCCTCAGAGGCTATTTCGGCAAATCCGCGGGCCAGCAGAAAATTGCGGCCATATCCATCGGACACCCGGCACAGCTCGCCCTTTTTACCAACTTTAGGCACATCCTTAAGTAAAATAACCTGCATAACAGCTTCCTCCCAATAATACTATGTCTTGATTCGAGCGGCAGGCTCACTTCTATTCACTTAGGTTAAAGCCCTCCACTCCTAAAATGGGCAACAACTGCACCCTGACGCCCCATCTTCTGGTTGGCCCTCTCCTTAACCTAAAGAGACGCCTAAAAAGTCAAAACTCTTCCCAAGCAAAAAAGCCCGTGCAGTGAAAACATCTGCACAGGCCTTCCTACCTTGCCTTACAAAAACAACTACACGGTGTAAGGCATGAGGGCAATGTAACGAGCCCTCTTAACGGCGCTGGTCACCATGCGCTGATGATGGGCACAAGTGCCAGAGATGCGACGGGGCAAAATCTTACCACGTTCGCTGGTGTACTTACGCAAGGTAGCAACTTCCTTGTAATCGATGCTCTCAATCTTGTTAGCACAGAAATGACAAACCTTCCTGCGCGGTCTGCGACCACGACGCTCTCCACGAGCCATAATGAACCTCCGAAACTTCAAAACCAAGCCCACTCAAAATTGGGGCACAAAAACACTCTCTAAAAAAGGAACTGCTTAGAAGGGTACGTCCATCTCTCCATCGTCCCCTTCGCCCATATCGTCAAGGGGATCGGGCACTGGAGCGGGAGCCGGCCTGCTGTAGGAACCACGGGAAACCTGAGAAGCGGGCGCACCGGGCTGATCAGAGTAGCCGCTGCTCAACATCTGCATATTGCTGGCCCACACATCCACATAGGTCCTATTGGTGCCATCGGGCTGAGCGACTGAACTTATATGAATAGCTCCCTCAATAAGGACCAACTTGCCCTTGGTTAAAAAACGGGAGCAAGTCTCTGCCAAACGATCAAAGGCAGAGATCGTAAAGAAATCCACATTCTGGGCACTAGGATCCGCGTTGCGCCTAGCAATGCGATCTACTGCCAAGCCAAAGCGAGTCATCTGCGTTCCCGAA
>OMRK01000235.1 GCA_900313515.1 uncultured bacterium
ATAGAAAATTTGATACCAAAGTTCAGTATCTCAAGTACCGGGTACTGAAGGAAATTGTACGTTTAGCCTTCAGCGATCATCTTTTGGATGGAATTTCGGAAATTCCCAAGCACATAGTACCCGGTAAAATTCCCACTATGCGCTGTTGTGTCTTTAAGGAGCGGGCCATCTTGGGAGAGCGTGTGCGTATGGCCATAGGTGGCGCTTCTTCTAACCCAAATATTATTGAGGTTTTGGATATAGCTTGCGACGAATGTCCAGTGGGCGGCTACGATGTTACCGACGCCTGCCGCGGTTGTATTGCCCACCACTGCGAGCAGGCTTGCCGACGTGGAGCTATCACCTTTGATCACAAGCAGAAGGCTCATATCGATAAGGATAAATGCGTAGAATGCGGCATGTGCGCCAAGGTGTGCCCTTACAACGCCATTATGAATTTTAAGCGTCCCTGCGAGAGAGCTTGCAAGGCCGACGCTATCAGCATGAATGAAGATAAGGTAGCTCTTATCGATGAGTCCAAGTGCGTGCGTTGCGGGGCCTGCGTCTATCAGTGTCCCTTTGGAGCCATAGTCGACAAGTCTTTCATTCTAAATGTTATCGATCTGTTGCGTAAGGCCAAGAAAAAGCCTGACCATAAAGTATATGCCATAGTGGCTCCCTCTATTGCCAGCCAGTTTAACTACGCTAAGCTGGGTCAGCTTATAAACGGCATCAAGAAGTGCGGCTTCTATCACGTTGTTGAGGTGGCTCTGGGGGCAGATATAGTGGCTTTCGATGAATCCAAAGAGCTGGCTGAGAAAGGCTTTTTGCTCAGTTCCTGTTGCCCGGCCTTCGTGGATTTCGTGCGTAAGAATTTTCCCAATATGACTGAGCATATCTCTCACAATCTTTCTCCCATGGGGGCTATTGCCAAATATATAAAGGAGACCGATCCTACGAGCAAAATAGTCTTTATTGGCCCCTGCACGGCTAAGAAGATGGAAGTGCAGTATGAGAGTATGCGCCAGTATGTGGATGCTGCTCTTACCTTTGAAGAGTTGCAGGCGCTTTTGGACGGTTTGGACATTGATATTACCACCCTTGAGGAAGATGTTCTGGATAATGCCTCTTATTACGGTCGAATTTTTGCCCGGAGCGGAGGATTGGCCGATGCCGTACGCGAGGGGCTTAAAGAGCATGGCTGCGAGAATTTCGAATATAAGCCCGTTTCCTGCAATGGTCTGGAAGAATGTCGCAAGGCGCTCATGATCGCTTCTCGTGGCAAGTCGCCCTACAATTTTATAGAGGGCATGGCTTGTGTGGGCGGTTGCATAGGTGGGGCCGGTTGCCTAAATCATGGTGAGAAGAATCTGCGAGAAATCGATAAATACGGTCGCGAGGCCATGGAGAAGACTATCACTGAGGCTGTGAGCCAGTGTGTGGGTGTTCGTAAGGAAAGATAGGGAAGAAATCTGTACTTTTTAAACCATGGTTTAGTGGTGCAATTTGCAGCAGTCAAGGTAGCTTTCGGGGGAGAATTGAGGCTTTAGTTTTATGAAGCGTTTTGCTTATGTTTGTATGACCATGTGTTTGGGGATGGGGCTTATGTTGGCGAACGGCTGCTCCGATGACAGTGATAAGGTGAGCAGTTTTACATTTAAGGTGACCAACTCGGGCTCACCGGCTGATCCGCAGATTTGCATCCCCGAAAGGACTGCTAAACTGAAGATGGAACTTTTCCAGGAGCCTTCTGTAACTGGTAAGGCAGTGAATCTGAGCGATTCTTCATCTGGGAGTAGCGCCTCATCGGATGCTTCTGAGGATCCCAGTGAGGAGGCTTCGGCCAAGGATTCGGTTGAGGCTAGTTCTGCAACGGATGTTGCCGACACCCAGGGCCGTTTGTTGGCAGAAGATGTGCATATAGATTATGCCCTGGGAACCAGAAGTGACGACAAGGATAAGAAAAATAAAGTTACCAAGACGTACTATTCCACCAGTGTCGATTATGATGGCGGAGAACCTGAACTGACCATTAACGATGTGGAAGAAGGAGCATGGATCCTGCGCATAACTGCTCGCGATTCCGGAGGTCGTGTGCTGGCTCATTACCAGAACGGCTTAAATTCCAGTGGCGGCAATTTGACCATGAGTGGCTGGCTGGAGCCAGGGGCGCCGCCTGAGGGGTACCTTTACGCAGCCCATACCTCAGATGGTAATATCAGTCGGGTAAGTTTGTACAGTGGTTTGGTAGATACTATAAAGCTTTCCACTGGAAATCCGGCCTATCTCTTTGCTAAAAAGACTGAGGTGCCAGGTTTTGATGATGTCTTTTACGCAACTACCGGTGGAGTGAATATTTTATCGTTGACTCCAAAATTTACCGAGAAAGTCATAGATGTGGAAGATGTGCCCTTTGTGAAGAACGGAACCCATGTGCGGAGCGCAGAGAATGCCGAACAGGCCGTGATTTCTTTCTTTAACGATGGCATGGTCCGTTTTTTCGATTACACTGAGGCTTCTAGTTACGATTACCTTTACACTGGTAGTGGAGCTGGTTACATAAGCCATGTTATCAACGGCGATCAAGTCTGGGTTTGCAATGAAAATTCTCAGGATTTGAGTATGGTTGATATGTCCGAGCGCCGACTGGTTTATGATAACCTGCGCTTAGGAAGCGATGTCCCCAGGGCTGCCGAGCCTAATCCTGAGAATTCTAGAATTTGGATATTAGGCAACCGCTCCTCTGATGGTGTCGTGCGTGTAATTGATTTTAGTGACCACGATTTGGGAGGCAAGAATTGGGGGGAATTTACCACTAATCTGGCTAGCCCACAGGCTATTTACCTTAACGGTGATGAATGGGCTTGCGTGACTGACGGCACGCGCGATGAGCTTATTTTTCTGGATGCCGGTGAGTTAGATGAAAATGGCAATATAAAAGAAATTTTGCGTGACAATGGTACACGTATGAAGCTTCCCGGGGGCGGAAGTCAGATTTTGAGTGATGGGGATCGGCTCTATATTTTGCAAGATTCAGATATAGCAGTAATCGATCTGGATACCAAGTCGATAGCTAGGACATATCCGATTGGAGAGGTCGCTCATTCCATTATGCGGGTAAAATAGGGAAACCTTGCGGGCCGACCGTTATTAGAACGGCCTGCCCGGTGTAATAATAAAGTTGTGCTTTGGGACTTTGCGGCGGTGGATCCATGCCACATCCGCTAGGTCCATTTTATTTTATAAACTTTGTCCAGTAGTTGAGAGAATACTGAATATACCCAGCAAAGCGGTACAGTTTACCATGCTTGGCCTTATCGATAGGAAGGTTAACGGTGCTGCAGTTGGCATTGTTTAGGGTGCATATGTAGATGTTGGGAGCATTGTAAGTATTGGCGGCATAGGCCACGGCGCCGCTCTCGGCTACTGCAAAATTGTAGGGATTCACCTTCAAGTTAGATGCGGATAGTAACGGTTTATTGGCCTGCTTTTCGAAGTTGTACTTATCGATTCGATTGGCAGATACAAAGGTGAGTTCATGGGCCATGTCCATTATTAAGGGGACAATCTCGCCATTCTGGGAAATTCCGTGTAACTTAGCCGCTTGGCAGTTGTTGGGGCCATAGAGGGCAAAGAGCTCGGCTTTATCAGCAAATCTTGCCACGCCGCCCAGCCATTCAGAATCTTTAGACCAAACCACCCGCAGATCTCGGGCGCTACTGGCCGAAATAGTCGTCCAGCTCAAAGATTTGTCCTGACGGTTGAAGAGCCAAACTCCCAGAGGGGTATCGGCACCACCAGTTTTTTTGCCATGGTTGAAAAAGGAGATAACTATGGCCAATTTGGCTTCGTTAGGTGAGCTGACCACTTGATCGACATGCATGATCTCGTCATGACGGGAAGGAATGGCAACCAGCAGTTGCACTGCGGCCTTACCTGGCTGGTAGGAGAAAAGATTGAGCTGCCCACGTCCGTGATCTTTATCTAACAGATACTGCACCAAGAAGATCTCGTTTTTGTCGTGGCCAGCTATTTGCAGATTTTTGCCCGAGATGTTTACGTAACTAGTGGGTAGGGAACCGTTATCGCTCATGCCTATTTCCATAAGCATAAGACCGTTCAAATTGTCGGAAAGCTCGTCTTTGGTGAGTTTCTTTACCTTTATTTCATTATTTTGCTCGGTCTTTTTTTTCTGAGCCTCCTGCTCCTTGTTGTCTTCCTCTTGTTTTTTCTCAGACTTATCCGGTTTGGGAACGGTTAAATTGAGCTTGGGATCTTCTGTGCGCAGCACCAAGTAGGAATCCTTTTTAAACCAGCCGAGCAAACTGTATTCGGAGGGAACATCATCCTTAAGGCATTTTACGTTTTCGCCAAAACGATCGGAGAGCCACAAGGTGTTATTTACTCTCTCACCTTTGGAAAGCTGACGCTCTTCCTGGCGCAGGAAGGCTAAAGAATCACTGCCATTCGACCAAGATAACTGCTTATAGCTTATCTTAGGTTGAACATCAAGATCGTGTTTCCATGTTAACAGGCTGTTCAATCCCCAAAGAACTAGAACAATCAGGAAAAGCAAATAGAGGC
>OMRK01000017.1 GCA_900313515.1 uncultured bacterium
CCGTTTACGGAGATAATACGCTCCAGATCGTAGGATCTTTCACCGCGCTTTGTAGATTTGACTATGCCGCAAATCATGTCTCCCATACGCAGAGAGAATTTCTTGATAATAGAAAGACTCACATGCACGTCGTTGGGACCAATTCGGTAGCTACGTCCTCTTAAAAAGCCGAAATTCTCAGAGCGTACATCCAAAACTCCTGTGGCAATAGGCACCCACCTCGCCTGCTCCTCTCCGGCAAGATCATCGTAGCGGTCGTCTGCGCCATATTCTTCGTAACTGGAAGCATAACCGTAGCCATCGGTAACATATCCACTAGTGTGAGAGGGTTCATAGCTGTGGCTGTCGCGATGACCGCCGTAGCGGGCTTCTTCAGCGTATAGAGTCCGCGGATGTGCAGAATAGCCATCTTCATCGAAGGCCTCATCGACATCTATTTCCAGATTGCCCCCTCTGCGTCCGGATTGGGGCGCACGCAACTCTTGTGGCGCTCTTGCCTGTTTTTTGCGCCGCAGATCGGCCTGCCGCTCGATACTAACTCGAGGTATGGAAGCCTTTGGGCGCAGCCGCGGAACAAGCTCCGGTTCCTTCTCCTCTTTTTTGTCTTCAACTCCTACTAAAGAGTGCAAAGCCAGCTCCGCTCGTTCTTCATCCTCATATCGTTCACCGGACATATAGGATACAGCCTTAGCAGCTTCGGAAATTTCGTCATCACGATTTGAGGCTACTAGCGGAGCATCGGCTCCCTCCAAAGGAAGATGACATTCACCAAAAGCCTCAGTGTCATAGCCAACTTCTGGAAGCTCTGGTTCCGCATGCACCACGGGCACACTATCTACTCCGGAACGGGCAGCGACAGCGCCTCTTTCCCCGGAGCTACTACTCTCCACTATAGCCTTGTGCACATCCGAGCACTGGGGGCGTCGTCCTCGCCTGCGCGCATTTCCCATATCGTCTAAAGGGACATCCGGTAGCGAGGCGATTTTATCTTGGTTTTTAATAATAATATCAATGAGATCCTCATGCTTGAGACGGCTGAGTCGTAGGCACGGAATTCCATTATTCTTGATAATCTTCTGAAGCTGGGTTCTATTGTAAGGAACCAACATTTGAAAAGTGAGATTCTGCATAACTTCCATCCTCTAATCAAAATTCGCCAAAAGTTGCTCGCACCAGAACGAAGCGACACAAGCTACATTCTAGTGCGCACCCGCCGCAAAGCCCAGGCGCCTACCAAAATGAAAAGGGCCGAAGCCATCACTAAAGCAACAACATCCCTGGCTATATCCGAGCATGTTGCTCCGGCGAACATAACCTTATTAAAACCATCACACAGATACCAAGACGGCAAAAAGCGTGATATCAGCTTCATTGTGCTGTTGTAATCGGCCATAGTGACCGGCATAATAAAAATCAAATACACTAATGAATTAAGTACGCCACACACAGACGGACTTTTAACTATGAGACCAAGCACCACCCCGATCGAAGCAAATAGCCACGCTCCCAAACCGATGAGAAGCAGCAGGGCCACAAAATCAGCCTTTCCGCCATGACCTGCCAGCCAAACCAAAACTGTCGATCCCCAGGCCAGGAGAAAGCCACAGGCCAGCTTACCTCCCAAAATCTCTGCCCAGTTCACCGGTGCCAGCAGGACCGCCTCCATAGTCTTATTTTCTAACTCTTCAGAAAAAGTCAAAGAAGTAACCGACAGAGCCCCCAAGCAGGTGAAAACCATCCACACGGGCAGGAAGGCCACATTCATGCCACCCTCAAAAGCATTGACTTTGTTTACCCTCACATCGGCTGGCATTTCTTGCCCAGCCATCTGGCGCAAGGAAGTACGAACTAAATCACGGGCGGTCAAGGATCTTACCAAACTGCTCTCGCTTACATACAGGTCAAGGACAGGGTAAGAGTCACTGTAAAGTTCCTCATCAAATCCGGGAGCTATCTTCACAGCAAGATCGAGGCTTCCATTCTTCACATCTTGGCACAATCCCCGCCAATTATCAGAAAATTCTAGCTTACACGCCCCGGACACGCGCAGACAATTTACCAACCCGGAGTCGACATAACCACAAACTCCGATATTGAGGGTCCCCACTGCCGACGGATCGGTCAGCCTGCTGAACATAGCGGCCAAAATAACTGGACCCAACAGAATGAGAAGCAAGCTGTGGGAGCACAGGGAATCCCTTAAATCCTTGCCCAAAAAAGCTAAGGCTGTGTGTAACATTAATGCAGCTCTAAAATTTTATTGCAGCCCAAAAGCCTGTACAGCACTACGTCCCTGCGACCTTGTCTTCAAATTTTGTCTCTATATCCTCAAATTTGCAACTTTCCAAAAATGAACGGACCTCTTCGACCTCACCGACCGGAACTCCGGATATCACACACTTAAACCCGGGCTTTTCAACTTCCTTCTCATTGGCTTTAACTTGAAACACGAAACCATCTTCCTTCTTGATAAGCGCCGCACACTTCCGAGCGGCAGCCTCATTGGGGAATTTCTTGCGAATTCTCAGCACAGTCCCATTATTCACTACTTCCAGACCGTAGTGCTTTATATTTTTCTTGAGAAGCAAGGCCTCGTGCAAAGCCTTGACCTGTCCTGAACCAGGTTCAAGCACTACACTGTAGCCGTCGGCCTTGGCAAAGCCATGTTTTTCTCCTTTGACGCTGATGGAGTAACCTTTGTCAGCGAACTTACTCTTAATTCTAGAAGCATTCTTTTCATTCAATGTAAAAGCAGTAATGGTAACCTGCCGAGCATTATTGGCGGCCGTTTCGCTTCTCACATAGTAGACAGCTCCTCCCAGCACCAAAGCCAGAACGAAACTGACGACTAAGAAAAATCTGCGAATTTGAGTAAATCCTATAGTCAAAATTTCAACACCTGCCTCAAAGCTAGCCTGATCTCGGAGTTCTATGCATTTGAATCTCACTCCTGCCCTATAGATCGATCCGTAAAATACTGGAATAACTCCTCAAGACCGGGAGCCTGATGTACCCAGCGCCCTCCCCGCTTGCGTTCGACCTCCGGGGGCAAATATTTAGCACACAGTTCCAAGGGATTACCACAGCAAGCAATCCGACCATCATTTAAGATAGCCACCTGAGCGCACAATTCTTCCGCTTCTCTCAAATAGTGGGTAGTCAAGAAGACACTGCCGCCATCTACACAGAATTTATCGATCAATTGATGCACTTTGACGGCGGCTGTGGGATCCAGTCCAGAAGTCGGTTCATCTAGAAACAGCAACTGGGGTCGACCTATCAGGGCCCTGGCTAAAGCCAACCGCTGGTGCATCCCCTTGGACAAATGAGACACGGGCTCATTCTGTTTATCCTCAAGCCCAACCAATTTTAGCAACTCCAGGGCTCTACTCTTAGGTTCTTCGCATTGAAAGATACGCGCAAAAAAAACCAAGTTAGCCAGAGCCGACAAACGTTCATAATGGCCTGGATTTTCCGACATAACTCCGATCAAAGGCCGCAGCTTACCACCATCACGACAAGGATCGCAACCCAGCACGTCAACCAGCCCCGATTCGTAGGCCATTTGGCCGCAAAGAATGCGCACCGTAGTGGTCTTTCCAGCCCCGTTAGCGCCTAAAAGGCCAAACACCTGTCCACGGTAAGCGGTAAAGCTTATGCCCTGCAGAACAGAAAGACTACCGTAGCTATGCTTTAAATTCTGAACCCGTATAACTGATTCTGTTGTTTCCGACTCTAGGCCGACTGATTTACCAATATTGTTATCTGATATTTCCAAAATTACAGCCCCACTCTCTGCAAGAGGCACCACAAAAAGCCGGCACAAACCAAAAACCATGGCAAAACCAGACGCCTGAGGCGCGGGTAATAACGGTACACCTTACTCTTTGCCATCAATTTGCCAACCGTAACGCTCAGATTTTCACTATTCAGCCAGCCCTCCACACAGATTTCCTGCCCCTCCTGAACCTGCCATCCCACAAAATTGTCTAATCGAATAAAGGCTTGGTTTGCCGAAGGCTTGGGCGAAGCATCATTTCCTTTTTTATGATCGCCCACCGCTGGCGGTTCATTTACCTGTGGTGATTCGGGCTCGGGCGAGGCTTCAATAGCTGGTGAAATTTCAATAGACGACAGCGCAGCTTCAGTTACATGTGACGACTCGACCTTCTGGACAGGTTCAACTGCCTGCAAAGGTTCCTGCACATGGCTCGCATGGTTCTCGGTAATAGCAATCCAAGTATCATCCAAGCCTGGTGTATCCTTTTTTGCGACCAAGCCATGTAACTTCACAGGCTCATACTTATACAACCAGCCATCTGCCCACTCGACCACATCCTGATGAGCTTGACAATTAGCATACTCACCATTAATCTTGACAATATAGCCCAGGCCCAGAAAAAGAGCAGGCGCTCCCCACAGACCGCCAAACCACGCCCACACAGCCATAATACCGCTAATAAACCATGGCACCCAGGCAGCAATAACCGGAACTACCTCTCCCGGCGGTTGGCCCTGCCCTCCTCCCCAGCGCCAAACTGCCATGCGCTTAGCTGCCCGAAAATCCACCAAGGACAAAACATCCAGGCAAGCCATCCAAGTGGGTACCATTTGGCTTTCCACCAGAGGTAGAAATAGAGAAGCTTCTAATTCCCGCCTTATTTCCGGTTTAACATTACAGCCCGCACCACGTCCCCAGCGCAGAGGCTTCTCCAGGTAAATAGCCACAAGGCCCAGAGTGCGCCCCAAATACCACAAAGGGCCCTGAGAAAAACGCAAACGCCCATAATCCAGAGCGATAGCCTCAGCGGCCCGCATTAGACATGGCAACGCTAGGAGACTTGCATATATCCACCCCGCACCTCCCCGCCAATATTCTCGCAAAAGCTGCCCCCAGGTCTCTAAATCTTCGGCTTCAAACTTGCGAACTGCCTTGGTTGCAACAACAACTCCATCCAAAACAAAAATAAAAGGACAATCTCCGGGAACCCACGCAACCTTCTCATCCGGCGCTAATTTATCAATTCCCAGAAGTACCTTAAGTAAACTGGCCCCGAAGATGAACTGAAGAACAAAAAATACCGAGCCCGTTACTGCTCCCAAGTACAGAGGCAGAGCAGATAAGCCCGGTAAAAGCAAAAAGAACAGAAGAAAAGCGGCCAACCACCAGCCAGCCGACCAAAGGACAACCGCTAACAGCCGCAACCCGCCCAAAGGCAATCTAGATCGTACCCCACTGTTCCTCCAGTTCCTTACGACCCTCACGATTGATACGCTTGGCATCGTTCAAGTAATTGTTGCCCTCAATTATCTTTTCCATGCCCGAATCCAAATAAGAGATCTCTCCCTCCTCAACGTAGGCTACCATTTCCTGCATACCAGCTTCGAAACAGTCCATACCCTTGAGTCCTTGTTCTACCTCTTCGTGTGACTGCTCTTGGTAATTGGTTTCAGTGATCATATCCTCAATTTCTTCTCTGAGGCTACTGAGCTTATTATAGGTAGGCTGCAGGAAATTGTTCCAGAACTCCTCCGGACCCCATTCTCCGGAACGTACCTTTTCCACGGCATCGGAGAACTGTTTGACTCGTCCAGACTGTACCTCAACTTTAACCATGGCCGAAGTATCCAAACGCGGAAGGATAGCACCACAACTCTGGCACCTCTTCAGATCCCTACCCTCATTTTGGTGGCCGCACTGCATACAGATAATCACTTTGCTTCCTCCCTAACTTCGCCTCTTCTAAAATAAAACTAAGCCCCCGCACCACGACAAAAACCACATCGAAGCACAACAAACGCCGCCGCGCAGAGCCGCGAACTTCGCGTTAGAACCGCCCGATCCCTCCACCAGCTCCTACGCTCACTCCATTTCTAAACACCACCAGAAGCGTTGAAACAGAGACTCATCTCTCGGTTAAATGACCAGATTCCAAATAAAGCACCCGTTTAGCGTAGTTGGCAACCTTAGAATCGTGAGTCACCATAATCGTAGTAATATGCTGATTTTCGTTTATAGCACGGAATACGTCCATTACCTCTTTGCTGGAACGTTCATCCAAATTGCCGGTAGGTTCATCGGCCAAAATCAAACCAGGCAGGTTAGCCAACGCCCTAGCAATGGAGATCCGCTGCTGCTGTCCGCCCGAAAGTTTTAATACGGAATCGTTAGCCCGAGCATCTAGCCCAACCAAGCGCAAAAGAGTCATTGCATTCTTGAACTGTTCCTGACGCTTGCTCTCTCCCAAAAGTTGCATAGGCAACTCTACATTCTCGACAACCGTAAGGGTGGGCAACAAGTTATAGCTCTGAAAAACGAAGCCAATGTGGCGCAGCCTGATCATCTCTCGCATATCTTCGGTAGCACCGCTTATATCTTTGTCCTTGAGCAAAACCTTACCATAACTAGGAGAGTCTATACACCCTATCATATTCAAGAGCGTAGTCTTGCCCGAGCCAGATGGGCCCATTATAGAGACGAAGTCGCCATGAGGTATAACCAGGCTAACGTTTTCCAAGACCTTAATAGGTCCCCCTCGAGAATCGAAATACTTATGTATCCCACGAAGCTCGACCTTCACTACTCATACCTCAAACCGGAAACAATATTGATATGCCACACTAAAATGGAAGGAATAGCAGCTCCTACCAAGCCGACAAATATCGAAAGAGCCAGAGCTTCTACCAAAAGCGGCAGAGTAATTGAGGCCAAGGGGAAGGAAAGTTGTAAAATCACCACCATGGCCCTATTCAGCAAACTGGAACCTACGATGCCAAATATCATGCCAAACAGACCACCAATAACGGACAAAATCACGGACTCCGTTACAACCATGGAAATAACCGTAGTCCTAGCCGCCCCTATAGCCCTCAGAGTGGCAAACTCACGCATGCGCTCATAAGTGGACATGAGCATTGTGTTCATGGCTGCAGTGATGGCAATAAGCACACCGATAGCAGATATAGCAAACTGCAGATACCACGCATACTCTATATAATCGTTAGCCGAGCCCAGATAATCCTCTCGAGACAGAACTTTGGCTCCAGGAATCCTAAACTTCGTCTCTATTTGGCGCACAACCTCACGGGTACGGTGCCTATCCTTAGTACTGATCCAAACTTCTGAGGCTCCACGGCCGTCAGTGGCCGCATAAGCAGATTTAAGCGAAATGTAGGCAAAATAATCCTGGAACCCAGCTCCAGCCTGAACGATGCCGGTAACTTTGTATACAACCTGACCGGATTTTATGGTATCTCCTACGCTCTTGCCCTCTGCTTCCGCCAGTCCGCGACCTAACACAACGCTCCGATCGCCCAGAGTAGCGTCCCCTGCCACAACTTTCAAGGCAGGCATACACCTACGCCACTTCTGCGGATCTACCCCAAGCACCATGATAATGCCTTTTTTGCTAGGGGAAGTCCACTGAGAGCGGACTATCGGACAGACATCCTCCACGTTGTCAAGCTTGGCAATCTGATCTATCCACTTAACGTTTATGGTGTCAGAAGTCAGACCTATGGTGCCCAAAGGACCGGTAGGCAGGGTTGCCGCCGTTTCCGGAACTACGTACACGTCTACGGCACGACCATCCATTTCCAGCGACACTCGTTTGTACATACCCTCAGCCAAGGAAACCATGGCCACGAAAGTACCCACAGCCAGCAGGACCCCAAGCAAAGTGAGGAGGCTACGTTCACGCCTGCGTAGCACATTACGTATAGCTAAAGTAACAGCTACCACAACAGCCTCTCTCCCAGTCCAAGATTCTTATTTACCAGCTCTTTCTTCAAGACAACGCCCGCTCCGCATAAGCTCATTACATAGACGGCCTGCTGCGACGACGGATAGCCGGCTCATAATAATCCTGTGAGCCGCTGACATTAGGTTGCTGCGAAGCAAAAGCCACTTCCTCACCAGAATTACCGAAACTGAACCCCTCATCAGGCTCTTCAGCTTCTTCCACGCGCTCCGGGAATCCAGTAGCGACCACAGTTATACGCACATCCCTATCCAAGCTATTATCAGTCACCGATCCGAATATAATGTTGGCATCGGGATCGACCGCCTCATAAATAACATTGGCAGCCGCCTGCAACTCCTGCATAGTGAAATTATCAGCGGCCACTACATTGAAGAGAACTCCAGTGGCTCCTTGGATATCGCCCTCCCACAACGGACTGGAAATCGCCTGGCGAGCCGCATTCTCGGCACGATTTTCGCCGCCATCAACACCTATGCCCAGCAAGGCAGAGCCCTTGTCGGCCATAATGGTACGCACATCGGCGAAGTCCACATTCTGTTCACCGCAAGATGTGATAATTTCCGAAATTCCCTGTACGCCACTACGCAAAACATCGTTGGAAAGGTTAAAAGCGTCCGCACGACTCTCAGTCGAGATAACGTTAAAGATGCTGTCGTTGGGGACCACGATAATGGCATCGACTTCCCTGCGCAGGTTTTCAATACCCTCTTCAGCCTTCTTCATACGCCTGCGTCCCTCAAAGGAGAAGGGCTTGGTTACTATGGCAACAGTGAGAGCTCCCGATTGCTTAGCAAGATTGGCTACCACCGGCGCAGCCCCGGTACCTGTGCCGCCCCCCATGCCTGCGGTAATAAAGACCATATCAGCTCCATCGATGGCGCTGAGGATCTCTTCCTTGTTTTCCTCTACAGCCCTACGGCCCACCTCGGGATCGGCTCCGGCTCCCAAACCACGGGTTGACTCCCTGCCTATCTGAATGCGGACATCGGCACTGCACCTGTTGAGCGACTGTTCATCGGTATTTATGGCGATGAACTGCACTCCCTGCAGCCCATCCTCAACCATGCTATCTACGGCATTACAACCTCCGCCGCCTACACCTATAACCTTTATGCCAGCGGTATCGTGGAACTGCCCTAAATCATCGACGAAGCCATTATTCTGACGCACACCCCCGTCCGCCTGAGGATAAGA
>OMRK01000093.1 GCA_900313515.1 uncultured bacterium
CTTAACAAATTTGAAACTGCACTATCATATAAGTTAACATTACCCCAAGGGAGGATTTCAATTGGCCATGGCTAAGGCACGCACGGTTTTTATTTGTCAGGAGTGTGGCGCTAATTTTCTGCGCTGGCAGGGGCAGTGCAACGAATGCGGAGCCTGGAATTCCGTTGTTGAAGAAAACGTGGTACCAACTTCGGTTCCCGGACGCAAATCTATGGGCATGGCCCTGAACCTAAGCCAGGCTAAACCCCAGCTCTTGAGTGAGGTTGAGGCGCAGGAGGAACCGCGTTTTTCTACTGGCATAGCTGAACTGGATCAAGTTCTGGGTGGAGGATTAGTGCGCGGCTCACTGGTTCTGCTGGGTGGACCGCCCGGAATAGGTAAATCTACTCTGCTACTGCAAGCGGCCAGCTCCATTGGTACGGTACAGGAGCCCGTGCTTTACGTGAGCGGTGAGGAATCTCCTCGACAAATTAAGCTCAGGGCGGAGCGCTTGGGTGTTAAAAGTAATAACATAACCATTTACGCCGAAACCTCTTTGGAAGCGGTGGAAAATCTGCTCAATCGTCTTAGCCCCAGAATTGCCATAATCGATTCTATTCAAACCATGTTCCGTTCGGATCTAGATTCTGCTCCTGGTAGTGTAACTCAGGTGCGCGAGTGTGCAGCTCAGCTTATGCGCTTGGCTAAGAGCAGCGGAACCACTATCGTTTTAGTAGGTCACGTTACCAAGGGCGGCGAGCTAGCTGGTCCGCGTGTTCTGGAGCATTTGGTAGATACTGTTTTGAGTTTCGAAAGCCATGGTCTGCATAACGTCAGGGCTTTGCGGGCGGTCAAGAATCGTTTCGGGAGCACTCAGGAGACGGGCTTTTTTGCTATGGAGACCGAAGGACTTCGTTCTATTCCCGATGCTTCCGCCTTCTTTTTGGCCCAGCGTGCCGACAATATAACGGGTTCGCTTATTTTCCCCGCTCTGGAGGGGACTAGGCCTATTTTAGTAGAGGTACAGGCCTTGGTGACCGATAGCTATGCTGCTCAGATGGGAGCGCCGCCAACGCGTCGTTCGGTGGGTGTGGATATAAACCGTTTAGGATTACTGCTGGCTGTTCTTCAGAAGCGCTATCCTCAGTTAGGCGTGGGTCGTAGTGACGTCTATGTAAATGTGGCCGGGGGATTGCGCTTGAACGAGCCTGCCCTAGATTTGCCCTTGCTCTTGGCTGTGGCTTCCAGTAGAGCCGATCTGGTAGTGCCCAACGATTGGGCTGCTCTGGGCGAAGTTGGCCTGGGCGGTGAAGTGCGGGCGGTGAGCGGCTTGGAAATCCGCCTAAACGAATTACATAAGTTGGGCTTCCGTTACTGCATAGTGCCGGCCCGGTCTTTGAACATTAAGGCCGAGCATCTTCATGTAAATCCCAAGGCTAAGCTACCTAAGAGCGCTGTCCGTCCCAAGGCCGACAGTTTCAGCGATCCTCTGCTTGAGGAGGATGCCATCGGTGAACTTACGTTGGGCGCTCCGCTGGGTCCGGGAGAGGATTTCGATTTCTCGGTTTTCGGCAGAGCCGAGGGGCAATCGGACTGGTTGGAAGGGCGGAATACGGTGTTGGGAGCATCAAAAGCCAAAGAAAGCAATGGGGTAGCTAAGGTTCAAGAGGCTGATGAGCAAGGGCCGCTAGCTAGCTTATCGAAGGCAGATGAAACTGTTAACTGCGATTGCGCCACACGGACCAAGTCGGATCATCACTTTAAAGATCCAACTGAACTTATCGGTCGGGTCGCGGGTAACCCTGGCCCAGCAGCTAGCGTAACCTCACATGTAGCTCTTAAATCGGAAGAACACTCAATTGAGCCTGCAGTCAGCAATGCTCCTTTGCAGATAATTCCGGTAGACAGCTTGCAGCAGGCTCTGCATATTTTAGGGATCAAATATCACAAGCAGGATAAGCGCCGCGAGGAAAGGTTTTAAATCATGCGCGTTTTGCACACGTCAGACTGGCACCTGGGCATAGATTTTTACGAACACAGTCGTAATGAAGAGTTTGAGAAGTTTTTTGGCTGGCTTTTGGAGACCATCGAAAGAGAGAAGATTGATGCTTTAGTTGTAGCCGGTGATATTTTTGACGGCTATCATCCTTCCAATGCATCCCAGAAGCTCTATTACAATTTTTTTGCCAAACTTCCCCAGACTGGTTGCAGCAATGCAGTGATAATTTCTGGTAATCATGATTCTCGGGAACAATTGGAGGCTCCTAAAGCTTTGTTGGAAAGCTTGGGGAAACAGGGGTTAGGCGTGTGGATTATAGCCCGAAAGCCAGACAACCTCAGGCAAGAGGTTTTGGTTCTGAAAGACAGGAGTGGGGAGGCTCAACTAATTGTGGCGGCCGTGCCCTATCTGCGTCCCGGTGATATCGAAGCGGGGCATTTGGCCTCTGAGGCTTCAACTGTAGAAGAAATGCATGAACGTTATCTTCGGGGCTATAAGGAACATTATGCTGCAGTTAAGCAGGAGGTGGAGAGGGCCAGACTAGAGCATGGCGGCATTTTGCCGGCCATATATATGGGCCATATGTCATTAGCTGGCTGTCAGCTCACCGACAAGATGCGCGATATTCCAGTGGGCAATCTGGACAGCTTGACTTGTTTAGATCTTGAGGACAGTGCCGATTACGTGGCCTTGGGGCATCTGCATATAGCTCAGACGGTGGGCGGGCAAGATAATTGGCGCTACAGCGGTTCACCCTTGCATTTTAGCAAATCGGAATTGCGCAATGATGGGATTGGTGGCCTCAAGGTTTCTACGAGTGGTGGTAAGTCGGTAGTTATTGTCGATTTCGAAGGACGTAAACTTAGAGAAATACGCACTCTGGATATACCAGTGTACCGTGATATTCGGCTTTTGGAGAGTGATGAGCCCGAAAAGGCTATAGAGGAGCTGAAGAATTGGGCCAAAGAAAATCAGGTGATCTGGGCTATGGTCGATTACAGCGGCCCTATCGACATGAGATACAATCTTTACAATGAACTTAAGCAGGCGATTAAGGGTAGCAAGGTTGACATATTGTGGTTTAGAAACCAAAGGTGGAATAAAATGCTACTTAGCGCCGATGAATCGAAACTTGAGAACGAGTATGGAGAGCTCACGCCGGCTAATGTTTTTACGGAATTTATAAAGCAGAGGTGTGCGGCTGTTTCTGAAGATGAACGCCGCTGGATCAAGGAACAATGTCTCTCTCTTTATAACGAACTGGAAAATAGTGTAGTTGGATAGGGGCGCTACCCGTCTTTTCTATAGAATTTATAACTTGAACAAATCGAAATGAGTTCCAGTACGTGTGAGATAGATTATAAGATCGTTATCAAAGTATTCATATATAAGCAGCCAATCCGATAAAATGTGACACTCGCGGCAATTTTTGAACACGCCGCTCAATTGGTGATCGCGATACTTCTTCGGAAGCGGTTGGCCGCTTGAAAGAAGCCTCAATACTTCTTTCAAAAGCTCTAGATTGTACCCCCGCTTTTTGCAGAGTTTTACATCCTTTTTGAACTGTGTGGTGGGTTTAAGGTTGTATGTCATTAATTAAGTCATCCATCATAGCGTCTACATCGGAGTAAGATTTATACTCAGAAGGATTTTTTTTCATTTCTTCAACTTCTTTGACGGCCGCAAGTGTTACAGCGTTGGGAATTTCACGTTTAATTGTGAAAGGAATCTTCTGCTCCCGAACAGCTTGACGGAGAAAGACGGTGGTTGCTGAATTAAAGGTTAGTCCCAGATCGGAGAAGAGCTCATCCGCCTGCTCTTTTAGGGTCTTATCTATGCGAAGTGTGACATTTACCGTTGACATATTTATACTCCCTCGAGTGATGTAGTTGCTAGAGCCTAAAAACAGCTTCATTCATTGCTATTGTAAATCAGTGAAAATGTTAGGTCAACGAAAAATGTGCATAATGCGTGCAAATGCGTTGCGCATACATACGTTTGATTAATTATAGTTGCATGTTAAAATTATTGCTGGAAGCTCAAACGTGTTAGAGATCAGCTGGTGATGTTTTTATGCAAGGGTTGCCTATAGATGTTGAAAAGAAGTTGGATGAAGGAAGACAACAAATGGAGGGGAGAGAGTACGCCAAAAGTTGCAACGTTAATACAGGCAAAGTAATCACAGCGGTAATTGTGGCCGACGACGAAAGGCGGCAAGCTTCAGTTTTGGTTGCCACGTAAAAGTCTAGATTCAGGATACCATTTACATGAGAATTAGGCGCTTAATTATCGATAATATCAATTCTTTGGCCGGGAAATGGGAAATAGACTTTACTCATCCGGAACTGTGCAAGCAGGGCCTTTTTACCATTACCGGACCCACTGGCGCTGGTAAAAGCACCATTTTGGACTGCATATGCCTAGCTCTTTACGGAGCAACCCCGCGTTATCCCAGCGGTGGTTCGAGCCTTGGCGAGGTCGTAAGCCATGGCCAGTCTGCTGGAAGCACTGAACTTGTCTACAGTCTAGACGATGGCAGTATCTATTCCAGTTCCTGGAGCTTGCGGCGCTGTAAGGGGAACGGTGAATTATTTGCCAACGGCCCAAAAATTGAAATGACCTTGAAGTTGGCAGAAGGATATGGCTGGAGAGAACTGCCTATTAAGCTTGCAGATGTTAAAAAGAAAAATATTGAATTAACTGGCTTAGAATTTGGACAATTTACCCAGGCCATTCTTTTAGCTCAAGGACAGTTCCGTAAGTTCTTTGAAGCAAATTCGGACGAAAGAGCGGAATTGCTGGCTGAAATTACCGATAGCAAGTTATACAAGAAGTTGCCCGGGTTGGTTAACGAAAAAAAGAAGGCCTTAGAAGGCGAATGCACCCTGTTGGAACAGAGGCTCGGTAGTATTTCGGGACTTTTAAATGAGACCGAAGAAGCTGAAATACGCCAAGAGCTTGAGCAGAGCCAAGTCAACGTTCAAGAGCAGCAGAAGCAAAAAAAGGCTCTGGAAGGCCAGTTGCAATTGTGGCTGGAGTATGAGCGTTTAACAAGGGAGCTGGCCAATTCTGAGGCAGACAGACGAACAGCTGTAGAGGCTTTGGAAGCATTTGAGGCATTGCAGGGAGAGCGGTTGAGCCAAGGAGAGCGGGCGGCCATGCTCGGCGGTACTTACAAAGATTACTGCGATAGTAAAAAAAATTGGCAATCGGCCCGGGAAGCTCTGGAAAAGCAGCAAGCAGAGCTTGATGAAACCCGTTTAAAATTGGACGTGGTACGAGAGGAACAAAGGCAGGCGGAGACAGCTGCTTTTTTATGGCAGAAAGCTAAGACCAATAGCGAGCCTTTATGGAATGACCTGCTGACAAAATCTGGAGAGTTGTCCAGTTTAGAGCAGGCCTGCCGTGACAAAAATTCTGAGTCGGAGAGGCTGAAAAAGCAAACTGATAATTTGGAAGTTAATCTGGGGGTACTCCGGCAGAATTTGCAAAAAGGGCAGGAACAGTTGAAGGAACGGATTGTCCAGCTCTGGCAGGATCTGTTGACTGGCCAGAGCTTAGGTCAAAGTTCCATGAAAGCCCTGGAAAAAGAGTTGAACTCAGTGCACAGACGCTTGGAATCATGTTACTCTAGGTTGCAGCAGCTAAAAAGCCTCAAGGAGCAATTGCTCAAAGGCCAGACTCAGGAAGATTGGGAAGAACGCCAAAAGACCGAAGAAGATTCGGTGCGCTCTTGGGAATGGGCCAGTCGGGAATTAAGCGGCCTCCAAATTGGCTCGGTGGTCGAAGAAATTGCTAGGCTTAATATGGAGGCTTCAAAGCTGCATGGTATGCTGGCTTCTTCTCGGGAACACGTCATGGCTCTGGAAACGGAACGTGACGAGGTCAATGAGCGTTTTGAACGGGCCAGGGATATTTTCAAGTTGGTCGAGTATCGAATCAAATTGACCGAAGGCGAGCCATGCCCTCTGTGTGGATCTTTACAGCATCCCCG
The DNA here is from genome assembly GCA_900313515.1 of uncultured bacterium. Classification (GTDB taxonomy): domain Bacteria; phylum Vulcanimicrobiota; class Xenobia; order Xenobiales; family Xenobiaceae; genus Bruticola. The sequence continues at coordinate 5,973 of OMRK01000093.1, forward strand.
CCTGGAGAGCGGTTTGTCTTCTGAGCAGGAAGCAGCCGAGCAGGAAAAACTCCGTACAATTAAGAGTGAATGTGAGGCCAAGCTGAAGGCAGAGGAGCTGCAGCTAAATAAATTTGAGGGAGATTTAAAAGTAAACAAAACTAACCAGGAACACGCTAAGAAGGCTTTAGATCAGATTCTGGGGCGCCTGGAAGAAACTCTCAAGGAACTGCAGGATAGGAATTTGGCAGAAAAAGTGGAGGGAGTGGCTGTTTCTTCTCCGATTTTGACTCTGATTGAGGTACTTAGTTTGGGGTGCCCGACCAATCTATTCGGTGAATTTGAACTAACCAGTTTAGTGGAACTTGACAAGCAAGTTAAGGCTCTAGATAAGGCTGCGGCAGAGTTAGCTGAACAGAGTGGAAAACGCGCCAGAACTTTTCAGGCTCAGTTGGAAGAACTGAAGATATTGGAGAAAAACATAATTAAGGCTGGTAACGAGCAACATGAATGTGAACTGTGCTTGGCGGAGCTTAACCGGCAAAAAATAATGATTGGCGGTATTTGTCAGGAGTTTGTCAGTTTGCGACAGAATTGGCAGGAGTCTGCATATTTCACCTTTACTGAGCTTATTGATGAGAACTTGGTAGAAGTGGAACCTGTTAGTTTTGAGAATTTGAAGAAGCGTTTAGAAGCTGTAAAGGAAGAGGGCAGAGTTATTCAGATCCAAATCAAGAAAAACGAGGCTGGACAGGCTCAGATAAGGGAAAAGGAAGCGGTTTTAGAGGTCAGCAAAAAGCAGCAGTTAGTTTGCGTTACAGAAGCCCACGAAAAGCAAAAACAGCTCGATGAGTGTAGCAAGTGTACAAAGGAAATTTTGGCTAATTTTGCCTCGCTATGGAGGCAGGCCGCCGCAAAGGTTGTTATAGCATCTCCCGCAAGTGGAGAAGGTACGGATTATCTGAGTACTGTTCCCACGTGGGGTAATAGAGGTGCTTACTACAAGATGGCCATGCGTACTTGTCAGGCTGCTCAGGAAATTCTTGAAGGAAAAAATAGAGAATGCTCCAGTTTGCAGATTGGCCTAGTGGAAAAAGAAAAATATGCTGAGCAATTAAAAGGGGAGATTCAAAGCAGGGAAGAGGCCTACGGTCAAGCTGAAAAGGCTTTGGAAACAGGAATTGAAGGGGGTAACTTTGCTGATCTTGAGGATTTCTTGGCTAAACGTTTGGAAGAGGCAGAGTTACAGCAGTTAAGAGACGATAAGCAGCGATTGGAAGAAGCGTACAGGGCCAAAAAGGTTCGTTGTGAGGAGTTGGGACGCGGGATAAGCAATATGCAGGTTAAACTACCTAACTGTAGTCTACAGGAGCTGGAGCAGGACCTTGGTAGATTGGAGGAAGCTGTAGGCGCTGAGAATCAGAAAATTGGCAGATTGGAAAGCTCGCTCAAATGTCATGCTGAAGCTCTTAAAAAACATGATGAATTGTTGCCACAGTATCAGGCTAAAAAGGAAGCTGAGAAACGGTGGAAACTGCTGCTTAATTTGCTGGGTACTATTGATGGTGATACATTCAACAAGTTTGTCCAGAAGCTAGCTTTTAAAAACCTGATTGCCGAGGCTAATAAATATTTGGAGAAGCTTTCTGACCGTTACCAACTGACTACCAGGTGTAGCGAAATGAGGAGAACTTCTGCACAAACTAGCGATAAGGAAGCCCTAAGTTTTAATGTTATCGACAGTTACCAGGCGGCAGTACGCGATTCCCATAACCTTTCTGGCGGGGAGTCTTTCTTAGTAAGTCTGGCCATGGCTTTGGCACTCTCAGAAATCGCCAGTCGCCGCCGCTCGATTGACTCGCTCTTTTTGGATGAGGGATTTGGAACTTTAGATGCTGAAACCCTAGATACCGTGCTTAATGCACTTACGGCTCTGAAAAACCAAAACAAGCTGATAGGCGTAGTATCCCATGTGGCTGAGCTCAAAGAGCATATCCCCTTGCATATTGAGCTAACCAGACATAGCGATGGAACAAGCACTGTAAAGGGGCCGGGAGTGAGGCGTTTGCGGACTGCTGAGGGGGCACTCTCCAATGAGCAAGTCGAAAAAGGACAGCCCTCAAAAGGCAGGCTGTCCAAAAAGTGAGCAATATTCAGTGTACAATAAAACCGCCGTTAAGCCATACCTCTCTAAGTTGGCTTAAACAGCGGTTATTTGTTTAGTCTCGGCCTTCTTCGTGAACCTGTATAAATTTTCTAAATACCAACAGGCACAAGGGGGTGGCCAGGGCCATAAGACCCACGATTAGCCAAATGTAATGCGAGGCGCGCGGGCCAACTTCTGGGCAGAAGGTCTGCAGAAGCCAACCTGACAACATACCCACAAAGAACTTAGCTACGAAGTAGGGCAGAATGGAAAGGGACATGTAGGAGCCTTCCTGGCCCTTGGGGGCGATAGCCGCCGGGTACTCGTAAAGACGGGGTGAGTAGAAGGCTTCGCCTATGGAAATAATTACCGAGGCGAAGAAGATGCTAACATAAAGCGGATTAACGGTGGTTCCAGGTACATGTAGCCAGGTGTGAGCGATAAAGTGACCCAGGGGGCCATCGGCCAGACCTTGGAACCAATGGGAAGGAGCGGCCATAAAGAGTGGCCCGATGGCCGCAATGGTGCTACCAATAACCACTGTCTTGTAGGCGCTGAGCTTTTGGGTTAAGGCTCCCACAATGGGCACCAAGATGATGATCAACACCGGGTTTAAAACGCCCCAAAGCTGGCCTATGGGAGCGCCGGGCCCTAGCTCGCGGATTCCGTATTTGGGGAAGGTGTAGTGGAAATGATAGAAGATCAGGCGCACGCCCACCACAATGGTGAGGAAGGCCAGGAACTTGTAAAAGGCTTCCTGTTTCCACAGGCTGAAAAAGATGCGCTTCCACTCCACCAAAGCGTTTACACAGCTCTCCAGAGCATTTTTGGCCTCAGAGGTTTTATGTTCAAGTTCAACGTAGTTGCCATCGGCATCCACCGAGGCCTTTTCTCTAATACCTAACCAGACAATAAAAAGGTTAGGGATGGTGCAGATAAAGCCGAAGAAGATCAGGGCTTGGTAGGTTGAAAGATCGCAAAATCCAGCTAAGCTCAGGTGGCCATCTTCGCCCAGAGTTTGACGTACCTTATCGAAGCAAAAACCGGAGATGGCAAAGCCAATGTTCATCATGGTGTAGAACAAGGAAAAGGCCATAGAACGTTGGGCAGCGGTGGTGTAGAGCTTAATAGCCGCCACCATGACCGGGGTCATTAAGGCTTCACCTACAGCTAGTGGCATAAGACCCAGTGGTATCACAATGGCGTTGACAGTGGAGAAAGACATGACCAGGCGAGAGAAGATGCAGATCACAAAGCCTATGATCAGTGATTTCTTGATGCCTATGGTATCCACCAGAGAGCCTATCATTACCGTTACTAGGCTTAGGATGGTGGACCAGGTGGCCACGATGACGCCTGCCTGGACGTCGGACCAGCCTAAATCTTTGGAGAGCCATAGAATGATGGTGGAGTTGCACAGGCCGTAGGCCACAATGGCCAGAATCTTGCAGGCGAAGATGCTCCAGAGCTCATGGATGGCACTTTTTAGCACCGTAAACTTGGCAAAAAAGCCTTCTGGCGCGGCTGCCGTTGGCGTTGCTTCAGATTTTGAGCTCTCGTCGGTTTTAGTTGAATTTATCGTTTGAGCCTCTGCTTGGGAAGCTTGGGGCGAGGCCTGGCCCGCATCAGGGGGGCCGCCGCTGGCAGAGCCTTGAGGGGCGGATTCAGCCGGAGTTTCCGATTGCTTTTCTGGCATGTCTGGTTTTTAGGATTCCTTTCGTCTAAGATCTATGCTTTTTGAAGAGCAAAGCAGATCAGCCAATAATTAGAGAGATTGGTAATTTTTCCCCTTTTTTCATCTCTTGGAGACTAAGAAAAAGTGATGAATTTGAGTGAGTCAAATTTGACA
>OMRK01000266.1 GCA_900313515.1 uncultured bacterium
CCTAAGTCACCGCCATCGATTACGCCAGAGCTTAAAATGTGGAATATGTTGGTATCGTAGGACTGCAGGCAAAGATCGGAACAACTGCGCCCGCCACCCAGGAAGCCGCGCAGATCGATAGGACGGCGCTCCAGTTCAACGCATTGGCCATCTTCTTCCAGACGACTGACCACCAACTGACCCTCGTGCTCAGAATCGCCACGCAGGCCTAAAAGGAAATAGGTGTGATGGGCACCGTCGCGGAAGGCGGCGCATCCCTCAATCTGCTGGTGATCGACGGTAGTTCCATCGGCGGGGGCCTTGAAGGGGCGGATAATGTTGACAACACGGCCCACCCAACCGATCACCGGATCGTGGGTGATTTCCAACTCGAAGGCTCTCCCGCCGCCACCCTTCCAGTATCCGCTCTCGAAGGCGTAAAAACGCCCGGGAGCTTCGGGCACCTTGCAGATGGCTTCCAGGTCGGAAGCTCTTTGCACTTCGCCTTTTTCGGAGTCCTGCCAGACGGGAACTGTTATGGGCAGGTACTTGGGCCCTTTATCAGGCTGTACGTTGAGAATGTGCAGGCGCGGTTTCTCTGACTTGGTTTTGCAATCAGAGACCGTAATTAGGGCCTTGGGGCCGAAGGTGGTCATGCCGCTTATATCGCTGGGGTTAGCCCAGGCCGGCAGAGTCAAACCGGCTAACAAAAGTGTACTGCAGAGAGTCAAAGAAAATTTAGACACAGATCGCTTACCTCTGAAAAAAGGTCATTTCAGCCAGTGCACCGGGCCCAAGCTGCTTCCAACGCCGCTATCTAAAGCCTGCCTTGAGGCTTAAGCTGGCATGGCTACCTGCGAAGGGTTCTTTACGCTGGCCATGGCGCCAGGAGTACTGATCCGGCACCACTTGGCCTCGGGGAGGGCTGACTGATTCTGCTTTGAATACTTCTCAGCGCGGGGGCATTTCCTCTTTTTTTTTGCCGCCGGTTCGGCTGTGGCGTAGTGCCTGGCGTTTTTATGGAGGTCAGGCGAGAAGTGAAAATGCAGAGCCTCCTAAGTGAGTAAAAGAATAGAAAGGTGCTGGTGGGTGATGGTAGGTTCAAAAGGCACATTGGATGATGACTTGCTCTTTGGAGAAGGCTGTCCTCAGCTTTTGGGAGCTAGCCCGCGCGAGAGAGTGGTGGGGGTTGCCGTTCAGGCGGGGAAGGCTTACGTTTGGCAACGCCCGGCGGCCGGGCAGACTACTTTAAGTGTAGAATCTTTTCGCCCTTACTTGTGGTTGCACAGCGGCGGCATCTCTGAGCTACTGGCTTGTGCTTCCCAAGAGCAGTTCACCTGCACCGAGTTGAGCGGTCAAGGATTTTACAACCGTATAATTTCTGCCGCCAATGAGAAAGAGTTAGCCCAGTTGAGCAAAGAGATAACCAAAGCGTCCGGCGTGGCTTTGGGCAGTAATAGCTCATGGCAGATGTACAGTACCGATTATGTGAATCTTTTTCTAAGCAAGGCAGGCTTTTGCTTATTTCGTGGACTCAACTTTTCGGAAGTTTTGCGTTTAAATTTAACCGTGTCTTGTAAGGGTGGAGAGTGGAAAGATTTGCGCCTTTACACAGAACAGCCGGTGGAAGCCATTGCCGTTTCCATGTCGGGACAAAAAAAACTTCTGAGTATAGAATGTTACAAGAATGAGGCGGAACTTCTGCGAGATTTTGTCAAGCTTGTTGAGGACTGGGATCCCGATATTATTGAGGGGCACGGGCTTTACGATGATATTTTGAGCTATCTGCAAGCCCGAGCCAAGGCTAACCGAGTGAAATTAAGCCTGGGCCGCGGCTTACCTCAGGGGGAGGATAGTGGAGATAAGGTCGGCTCCAAGAGGAAATCCACTGTTGTTTTGGAACCGGTGGGGCGCAGTACGCATCTCACTATTGCCAATAAACGCTACGATTACATTTCTTGGCAGCTTTGGGGGCGTGAGTTGGTAGATACTGTACATCTGGCCCGTCTGCACGATGTCTCTAGCCGTGAGTTAGAAACTTTCGAGCTAGAGGAGATTGCCCAAAGCCTGGGGCTTCTGCAGGAAGTTCCTCCTTTAACCGATCCGACTAAAAACATTGAGTTCTGGAATGATGTGTTGGCCCGCACGGCCGATACACTTCTGTATCCTTACTTTATTCAAGTTCAGTTGTTACCTTATTCTTTGCAGAATACTACCTTGCGCGGCACAGCTACCAAGATCAATGCCCTTTTTCTGCGTGAATACCTGCGCCAAGGTGCGGCTGTGCCTTCAAAAACTGAGGCCTCAGCCTATGGCGGGGCTGCATGTGGCCAAGAGCTAGCTGGCTTAGTCAAAAACGTGCTCCACTGCGACGTTCAGTCTCTGTACCCTTCGCTTATGCTGACTTTCGGCTTGGAGCCGAAAAATGACTATCTGCATATCTTTTTGGACATGCTGGCTCGGTTGCGTGATTTTAGGCTGCAGGCCAAGGCCAAAATGCGTGAGGAGGCTGCTTGTCCTTCAGTAGATAGGGCCAAATTGCGTTTTTACGAGGCTCTGCAGAACACTTTTAAGATTCTCATAAATTCATTTTACGGCTACCTGGGCTTCTCCCAAGGAAATTTTGCCGATTTCAGTTGCGCTTCCCAGGTGACGGCCAAAGGACGGGAAATCTTAGAGTTTATTTTGCAGTTCCTCAAAGACAAGGGCTGCCACATTGTCGAGTTCGATACCGATGGGGTCTATTTCACAGCGCCAGAGGAGTTAGCCTCCGATCCTCAAAAGCGTCTGGAATTAGCCGAGGCTCTCAACCAAGCTCTGCCCCAGGGCATAGGTGTGGAACTTGATGGCTTCTATCCCGCCATGTACTCTCATTCTATAAAAAATTATGCTCTCTTGGACAGTAGCGGTCAGATCTCTTTCAGTGGTGCCACCTTCCGTTCACGTTC
>OMRK01000018.1 GCA_900313515.1 uncultured bacterium
CTTCGCCAAAATCGGGTGAAAAATTTAAGCTGCCCTGCGAGGATAAGACCAGAGGTTCCTTATCCACCCTTACTCCCAAAAGCTCATTTTTACGGTTAAGCGCTAAGAGGGGAATGTAGGGCCCTCGATCTTTGTTGTCTTTAGTCTTATGTCTTTGACTATGAGATTTTTTTTCACTTGAGTCTGGCTGGGAATCGGCCTCTATTTTGGCCACTGCTTCGGGGTCGGGTTCCAGGTCATTTAAAGTTCCTTTAGCCTTTTTAGCTTCGTAAAGGAGGTTCGTTCTGGAGGCCAGGTTTTGAGACAGCAAGGCCTTATCAAAGTAGCGGTAAATACTTAGCTTGGCTGATTCGGGAGGAATATCTAAATAAACGCGGCCATTGCGGTAGCTAAGGGAAACGCCTTTGGCGCTGTCTGGGCGCAGGCCGGCTTCTCCGCAATCTTCTATGGTGCCGATTCTAAAATCGGGGAAAGCTAAACTAGCCGGGGTGGAATTCCAGACAACATCTTTCCCTTCGAAGGCAAAAAGAAGTTGGATAGCTTTAAAATTGGGATCTTCAGTCTCCAGATGTAAGGCCATATCCGCATGGCCCTGTAAATAGGCAAAGACTGTTTTAAACGCAGTCAGATCGGCGAAGGGCATATCGCGAGCGAAGAGATCGAGCTGCCAGTTCTTGTCGGCTTTGCGTCGACCGCTTCCCTGCAACAAAAGGCCACCTAGAGCCATTTGCACGTCGGAAAAGATCAACTGCCCATTGTCTCGGTCCACACTAGCTTTCAAGGAATCGATGGGAATAAAGGTATTGGCTACTATCACACCACCGTTGTGCATGGACATGGTTCCATCCAGATCCCAAGAATGCATCAGATCTTTGTTGGAGTCCAGGGAAATTTGCAGTTTATCGGTGGACAACCAGCCGTTGAAGATTTGGTTATGTTGAGCTAGGTTGGGAACAAAAGCTACAGCCTGATCTGTACTCCAGTTGTTTACGCTGACTGTAAGAGATGTCTCGCCGTTGTCAATTACACCGGAGGCTTCCAGCAGTCCCTGATCTAAAATATTGTTTGCATGAGAGTATAAGGTGAGGTCTCGGCCATTGGGCAAGCGTTCGTCGTTGGGGTGGCTGGAAACGAGCAGTTCGTCGATTTTTATGGCTCCCAGAGCAGGCTTACTAGGATTTTTGGGATCGTTACCTACTGTTGAAGACAAAGCTGCGACTGCGGAAAAACTGCGCCTATGCTGCTTAGAGCCGGCTACAAATTGGGGAACTTCCACCCAGGAACCTGGCAATACCTCGGGCAAACCGTGACGGGAAGCAACTTTAGCGTAAGCGTTAGCGTGCCCAGAGGTTATGCTGGCCGAATCCAGCAGCTTGGCGGCAATGGGAAGCCATTGCTGTCCATGTAGCCATTGAATATCGATGTCTTGGGCAGATGCTGTAAGCTGATAGCTTAAAGGAGCGCCCAGGGTGATGCTGCCGTCTAGCTTGATTAAACCTACCTTAGGAGCCCAAGAGTAGAGTTGGCCGTTTTGGCGCAAGGGTCGGGCCATTTCTGGGCCTAAGAATGGGTAAACGCCAGCGCTTTCCAGCCGAGGCAGATCTTTCCAGCCAGGGTGCGGCAGATAATTCCAGGCGATCAGATTGTCGTTTAAATCGATTACTTTGTTGTGAACCCTGCCAGTTCCGGACACCCATAAGAAATTCTGCTTGGTTAGAGCGATGGGGGAACCTTCCAAGGTAGCCATGTAAGCAAGATTGAAATCGTTGGCACTTCCCCAGATTCCGAAGCGTCCAGTCACTCGGCCATCAAGGCAGAGATCACTGGTCAATTTACGGCCATCCAAGGCTAAATTTGAGGCCCAGCCAACAAAACCTAAACCACGGCGTCCCGCAAAACCATCGGCAGCCGCTGCGTAATACCCTGGCTCTACATATGGAATAATTTGTGGAGGCGATACAAAATAAGCCGAAGTGGTCGGGAAAGGAGAAGAGGGAGCGACAGCCTCACTGGTGGAAGCTGCAGTTTTTGTAGCTTCCACGTTAAGAGAGGTCAGAAGAGGAATGTCAACTAAATTTGGCAGGGGAATAGAGACACCGGCCAGGCTGGATTGGGTTGCTTGGTTAAGTGTTGGAAGATCCCTTGAAAGATTTTCAGACTTAGCGGGCTCTCTGAGGCTTACATAGGGTGAGGCAGAAGCAATCTCAGCCGTGTTCGCCAAGGCCAGGGGAGTTGGAGTGGGCTCAGGAACACCGGGATCGGTGTATTGAGGAAGCTGGACCTTGGAGTCGTGGAAGGCCAATTCGGTTGCAGGGGATTGCTCTTTCTGGGTGGGTGAGCCAGCTTCAGCAGCATTTAAGGTGGCGACTGGGGCGCTAGCAATGCCGGAGGCTGCAGTAGCCGAAGATGGGCTACTTGTGGTACTACTTTCGAGATAGCAGCGGAGCCAGTTGTCGGCCTGTCCTAGGCGGGCGGTTGTCCAATGGGCACCCAAATCACCAACACCGTCGAGTTTTAAAGGGATATCGTACCTTAAGAGCCCGGCAAAAGGTGCTACAGACACGTTCCGGGCGGATAAGCTCACATCACCGCCGCCCTGCAAGTTCAGCCAGCCGCTAGCTTCCACCTGGCCTCCGGCGGCGTAACCTTGCATTTGGGGAAAATAGATGCTCATATTGCTGAAACCGACCGCACCGTGCAGGCCGCTTACATCTAAACTGCCCAGATGTAGGTTTGTATTGTTGCTTAAACCCCATACACTTAAGCTATTTAAATCTAGAGGAGATCCGACCACTCCAGCCAAGCCGCTGACGTTTCCGGTTAAAGTACCAACGGTGGGAACGTTTATGGGAGGGAGGGCCATGTTGTCGGCTTGAGCCCAAGCGTAAAGGAAAGGATCGCGGAAATTGTAGCTGGCATAAGGAATGCTGGCTCGGCCGAAACCCGTGGAGGCCTGAACATTATTTAGGCTGACAGTGTCTCCTGTCAAGACGAAGCGGGCCGAAGCTTCCTGTAGCATGGAAGCGCTTCCGGTAAAGCCGCCCACACCCGAGCTTTGGCCGTAAATGAACGGCTCCTCCGGGGTTCCGGCCATCGATATCTTGAAATTGTCGATACGGCCGCCCACAGGACTTAAGCCGGCCAAAGAGAGGCCCTGGCCGCTAAGATTGAACACAATTTTTGGCTGGCTTCCCTCCAGGAGTACGTAACCGTCGCCTTGTACTTGACCACCGGCGGCCTGGGCGGTGAGCTTTTCCAGGGTTAGGAGCTTATCTTTCCAGCTTAAATCAATGTTGATATTGTTTAGGTCCTGATTCTGCTGGGGCAGGCTGAGTTTTTTGGAATGGATATGCCCCTTCGCCTCTGGATTGCCCAACGGGCCCTCCACACTCAGATCTGTGCTTAACGTACCCTCCACGGGTATTTTCAAATTTAGGACTTGAGCTAACTCGTTGAGTCGAAGACTAGGAACATTGGCGGTGAGCTGCATTCGCCCCTGCCAATTCGAGGCAGCTTTGCTGTTGTTTCCGTTGCCGGGACTCCAGATGTAAATTTTTCCATGTGCTGAGGCCCGAGTGTTAGCCAGCGAGGCTTGAGCTTGCTTAACGATTGCCAAACCTGGGCATATCTCTATATCGGCTCCGATCTGCTCTACTGGTTTAACTAGCTTGGGGAGCATAATGGAGCCATTTTTAAGCTTTACCGTGCCGCCATAGGTGATCTTTTGGGCAATTTCCGACCATTTGGTGGCCTTGCATTCGGCCCAAAGTTGGCTTTCCAGGGAGGCTGCCAAAATTTTCAGATCTTTAGGTAAAGTGAAATAATCGCTGGTTCTGGCCAAGTCAATTTTTGATAGGCTAAGATTCGCCGAAAAATCTGGCGCTTGATCCAGTTTGATTTTACCGTTCAGCTTGATCAGACCCAGCTCGGGGGCAAAGGAATTAACCTTCTGGACGGGCACAAAACTCAAGCTGAAAGAAGCCTTTTGATCGGGCTTGGCTACAGCGGAAAGGCTGAGTTGCTCAATTTGGGCGCAGAGATCATTGTGGCTGTAATCTCTAAAAAAGGCTTCACCCTTATCCAGGGTGATTTTACCCTCGTAACGGGAAAAGTAATCTTCCCAGGGCCAGCGCGGCTTATCTTTTTGGGGATCAGTAGATTTTAGTTTGGCAAAATTGAACTGGCCGTATTTATCCAGCTCAGGCCAGGCCTGCAGACCGGTGAGTGCGAGATCGCCTGGAAGAGCCATGTAATCGGCTCGCTTTAGGGCTCTGAACCAATGCAGATCCAGACGGGCTGCTTCCAGATGAAGCAGTGGCTCGCCTGAATCCAATTTCAAAGAGATATTATCGAGTTTAATTGTGCGCCAATCGAAATGTACCTCGGCAACTTCAACGTTACCTGTAAAGGTCTTGTTCAACTGCTCCAGACCATACTGAGCAAGAGAGTTGGCGTGGGTGGGCAGGCCTTTCCAAACCACAAAGACACCCGCCAGCAACACGGCCAAGGCTGCTGCGAGCCCTATCAACAGAAGCTTTAAGAGTTTGGAGGCCATAGCGCGATCTTAGAATATTTTTCCTGCTTTTTCAAACTGAGAGGGGGAAGCCATAGAACAGCCCTGCACAGCACAGTACTGCGGTTGCTCCGCTATGCGTACCGGTATGGAAAAATGGTCCTTTAGGAACTGACCAAGGCCCAGCATACCGGTGCTGCCACCCGCCAAAAGAATGCCATTATCAACCAGATCAGCGGAAAGCTCGCAAGGAGTCTCCAGCATTACGTCTTGAATTGCCCTGGCTAGATCATTCAGGGGACGGCTCAGGGCAGGAGTTACTACTGCTGACGAAATCAACCGCTCGCAAGGCTGGCCACTGACTAGGTCAAACCCGTTTATCTTCATCTCCTTTGGAGCTTCCAAAGGTACCGCCGTTGCTACTGATCGCTTAAGTTCCTCAAGAGTGGTGCTGGAGACCGCCATATTGTACTGTCGCCGCAACACCCTGGCTATTTCTCGCGAAAAATCGTTGCCTGCCGTTAGAGTGGTTCCGGAAACAATAATCTCCTCTTGACTTAGCACAGCGATGTCGGTTTTGCCAGCACCTATATCCACTACCATGATTCCGCCCGGCAAACTCATGTCCACTTTTGCGCCAATCGCTATAGCCAAAGGGGCTTTGATGAATTCACAGCTGGTTAACCCCAGACTGCTAAGTAGCTGTGACCAGCAGACTTTGTCGGCGGAAGTCAAACAGGAAGGAACTACCACTTTAGCTTTGAGCTTGCGCAATCCACGTAGCTGACGCAGGTAAAAGCGCAAAAGGGCCTCAGTGAGTGCGAACTCTCTAACTCGGCCATTCCCGACTGGATACGTAGAGGTAATGCCCTGCAGGGGTTTGCCCAAGAGCTCCATGGCCTTGTTCCCCACAGACTTGATGGCGCCGGAGTTGCAGTCGAAGGCCACCAAAGAAGGCTCATCAACCACCGTCTTACCATCGATATTTAGCCGGATATTCGCACTGCCTAAATCGATATTGACGTTTCGTGAAAACAAGCTGACAAGCCCCTCGAGACTGAATTTATTGGAAAGGAACCTGATCTAGTTCTTTTAAAGGTTCTTCAACCCTTTCAATTTTCGCGCCTAAAGATCTGAGGTTTTGTTCAAGTTTCTGGTAGCCGCGATCTATATATTTGACTCCACGGATGATGGTCTCGCCCTGAGCTGCTAATCCAGCCATGACCAAAGCACCGCCGGCTCGGATATCGGGAGCATCAACCGGTGCCCCTACCAGTTGCTCCACGCCGCGGATGCGTACATACTTGCCGGAAGCCAACAGATCGGCCCCAAGGCGCACCAGTTCCATTACATACATGAAACGGCTGTCGAATATAGTCTCAGCCAAGGCGCTGACCCCATTGGCTATAGAAAGCAAGGCTACTATCTGCGGGTGCAGATCGGTGGGGAAGCCTGGATAAGGAGAGGTAGCTATCTCGAGAGGCAAGATGGGGCGGCGGCCCTTCACGCGCACGTAGTGCTCGCCAACGATAACCTCCTGCCCGGCTTTTTCCAACTGAGCCAGGAAGGCTGCGCTGTACTCGGCTTCAAACTTATCGATAGTGAGATCGCCCTGAGTCATTGCCGCCCCAATCAGGTAGGTGCAGCCTTCGATGCGATCAGCTATAATGGAATGCTTTGCACCGTGCAGCTTCTCCACACCCTCTATTCTCAGAGTTTGTGAGCCGACGCCAGAAATTTTGGCTCCCATCTTGATGAGGAAATTGGCCAGATCGGAAATCTCCGGCTCTCGGGCACAACCTTCTAAAATGGTAGTTCCCTCTGCCATGGTGGCTGCCATCATGGCATTTTTTGTGGCTCCTACGCTCACCGCTGGGAAAATGATATGTGCACCCTTGAGCCGCTTGGCCTGGGCCTTTACGAAGCCACCTTCAACCTTGACCTCTGCACCAAGTTTACGGAAGGCTTCTATATGGTAGTTGACCGGGCGGGGCCCAAGACGGCAACCGCCGGGCATGCTGACCTCGCCATGGCCGCAACGGGCCAGGAGTGGGCCCATTACATCGAAGGAAGCGTTCATACGGCGAACCAGATCCTCTGGCGCTCTGGTGGTTGTCAGCTCTGAGGAATCTAAAAGCATGTGACCGGCTTGGGCATCAAATTCGACCTTAACGCCAATCTTATCCAGTATCGAAGCCATCACCCGGACATCGGAAATGTTGGGCACACGCTCCAGTTCCACTTGGCCTTGAGCTAGAATGGACGCTGCCATAATCGGCAGACAGGCATTCTTGGCGCCGCTAGCCTCTAAAGTGCCCTTCAATGGAGTACCGCCTTCAATGATCAGCCTACTACCCATTTTAACCTAATTACCTGCCCTGAGTTTAAGTTTTGCTCTGTATAAAAGTTCAGCTTCACGTTCCTTTTTAGGATCGTTCGGATACTTTGGCGGAGGTTCCAGATCTTGGGGAAGATCCTCCGAGCCCCAGATTTCGCCAACCAAAATGCTTACGCAGTTATCTTTAACTTGCACAACACCAGGCAGGCAGGCAAACTCCTCCGGACCGTAAGAGGTCTTAAAACGAATGATTCCCGGCACCAGCATGGCCAACAGAGGAGCGTGATCGGGCAGAATACACATCTCACCCATAGCACTGGGTACGATCACCTTGTCTACCTCGATGATGGCGCCCTCTTTATCCCCTTCGGGGAATTTATAATTGGGAGTAATGATCTCCAGACGGAGCATTTGTTTGCTCAAAGCTATTTCCTCCCTCCCAATTTACTTCAATCCAACCTCGGCGCTCATCCTCTCGGCTTCCGCCAAAACACCGTCTACGTCGCCGTTCATATAGAAGGCTTGCTCGGGAATATGATCGAGACGACCGGCCACAATCTCTTTGAATGAACGTACCGTATCTGCCACTTTTACATAGATACCCTTGCGCCCTGTAAAGGCTTCGGCCACAAAGTTAGGCTGAGAAAGGAAGCGCTGGATGCGCCTGGCCCTAAAGACTATAGTGCGATCTTCCTCGGAAAGCTCTTCCACACCCAAAATAGCTATAATGTCCTGTAAACTCTTATAGCGCTGCAAAATCTCTTGCACGCTACGAGCGGTGTAGTAGTGATCGTCGCCTACATAGCGCGGATCCAGAAGGCGTGAGGTGGAGGCCAGAGGATCCACCGCTGGGTAAATACCCTGCGCCACGATATCACGGGAAAGTACTGTGGTGGCATCCAAGTGTGTGAAGGATGTGGCCACAGCTGGGTCGGTAATATCATCGGCAGGGACATAAATGGCTTGCACGGAGGTAATGGAACCTTTTTTGGTAGTAGTGATGCGCTCCTGCAACTGACCCATTTCCGTAGAAAGGGTAGGCTGATAACCCACAGCACTGGGCATGCGGCCTAAAAGAGCCGAAACCTCGGAGCCGGCCAGCACGAAACGGAAGATGTTATCGATAAAGAGCAACACATCCTGGCCTTCCACATCGCGGAAATACTCAGCCATGGTAACACCGGTAAATCCTACGCGGGAGCGAACTCCGGGCGGTTCGTCCATCTGACCGAAGATCATGGTTGTGTTCTTTAACACCCCTGAGGCTTCCATTTCGCAGTAAAGATCGTTGCCTTCCCTGGTGCGTTCACCCACACCAGCAAACACGGAGAAGCCACCGTGTCCTGTGGCAACGTTATGGATGAGCTCCTGAATAAGTACGGTTTTGCCTACGCCAGCGCCACCAAAAAGGCCAGTCTTCCCGCCGCGGGCGTAAGGCTCCAAGAGGTCGATAACCTTGATGCCCGTTTCCATTACATCGGTGGTGGGCATCTGCTCAGCCAGAGGCGGAGCGCTGCGGTGGATAGAATAGCGGTTTTCCGTTTTTACTGGAGGCTTGGAATCTATAGGTTGACCTAGCACATTGAACATGCGCCCCAAAGTCTCTCGGCCTACTGGCACGGAAATAGGCTCCCCGGTATCTTTGCATTCCATACCGCGACGCAGTCCGTCGGTTGTTCCCATAGCCAGGGCTCGCACTCGGTTGTTGCCGCTCTCGCCCATAACTTCTAGGGTAAGTACCCGCTGGGATTCCGGCAACTTGGCTAGTTCGTCACCCTTCAAGCCTCGGAATTCCTCGCGTTCAATCTCCACCGCATTGTAAAGCTTCGGCAGAGCTCCGGCTGGAAACTCTATGTCTACTACCGAACCCACAACCTCAACTATTTTACCAAGCGCCATAAACTATCTTGTCCTCCTAAAAATCAGGAACGTTCTGTAAAATTCTTATAATCTGTCTCGTACCACACTCTCTGAGTTTTAAGGCTCGCCCTGTGATTGAGCTGCACCGGTACTAGCTTTCTGCGCTACTCCTGGGGCTTGCTATATACGCACAGAGAGTGAATTTGCCTCGGTCGCTTTCCAGAAACTACAGCAGTTTAGCCTTTCAAAGCTTCAGCGCCACTGGCTATCTCGATAATCTCTGTGGTGATATTATTCTGACGCACCCGGTAATACTGCAGAGTGAGCTCAGAGGCTAATTTCTCGGCATTGTCAGTGGCATTAGTCATGGCCCTCAATCGGGAGCTGACTTCAGCCTTCTTCGATTCTAACAACATTTGCATAACGACGACACGCAGATACATTGGAACGAGTTGTTCTAAAAACACCCCTAGATTCGGCTCGAAAATATACCCATATGGATCGAGCTGCCCTTCATCCCCACCGCAGGAGTCTTCCTCGAGCAAACTGTTACTATAGTCCTGCTCTGTTTCATCCTGAGCCGAAGAAAGGGGAGTGTTAGCGGTCTGGGATGAGGCGACGTCAGAGTCGTCCTTAAAAGCTTGGGAATCGTTTGCGTTGGAAGAGCCGGATTCCGCGGAAGCTTCTAGGCTGGCCATGGGAAGAAGGCGTTCTTGGGTCGGTTCGCAAGTTAGGGCATTTACAGATTTTGTGTAAATGCACAAAACCTCGTCCACTTCGCCATTCAAAAACCACTTGCTAAACAGCTCAGCCAACTTATCGGCTAGATCCGAGGAAGGCTCCCACTTGAGGTAGGTTTCGTCTGGCTTGTAACCTTCGCGAACCAAGAATCGGGCCGCCTTATTCCCTAAACAGACAAGCTTAGCAGGCCGCACGGGCAACTTTTTAAGGCTTTTTATGGTAGCTTTGGCCAAATTGGAATTGTAGCCTCCGCACAGACCATTGTCTGAACCTACCACAATCACAGCTGTCTTTTTGACCGGACGTGCCTGCAGAAGGGGGTGATTAAGTTTGTTTCCGAGCGGTTTGGCCGCTTCGATCAGAATATCGATAATCTCCCGCAGCTTTTTTGTGTAGGGCCGGCCATCTTCGGTCTTGGCTTCAACCTTGCGGATCTGGGAACTGGCCACCATCTTCATAGCATTGGTAATTTGGCCAATGCTTTTAACAGAACGAATGCGCTGCTTTAACTCTCTATCACTAGCCATATTTGCACCACGTAAACATCCCCTGATTCGAACAACTCATCTACCCACCTAAATGCGGCAGAAATGCTACTTAGCAGATCAACGCAGGCTTTACTCTCACACCTATGCAGGCGTATGAAGCTTGCCCCTATTTACCCTCCCCAGGAGTAAAGGTCTTCTTGAATTCCTTGATGGCCTCAGTCAATTTTTCGGAAGTTTCATCGTCCAATTTTCCTGTTGTCTTTATGGTATCCAGAATATCAGCGTGGACCGCCTGCATAAACTTCAGGAACTCAGCTTCAAAGCGGGGGATATCTGCCACCTCGGTGTCGTCTAAGAAGCCTTTGGTTACCACGAAGATTATAGCCACTTGCAACTCGGCACCCATAGGAGCGTACTGCTTCTGATTGAGCACGGCTGAAACCCTGTCGCCTCGGGCCAACTGAGCCCGGCTCACCGCATCCAGTTCATCAGCGCTGAGCTTGGCATAAGCCGCCAAAGATCTGTATTGAGCCAAATCTATACGCAGAGGGCCGGCCACCTGCTTGATTGCCTTCATCTGAGCGGCACCGCCTACACGTGAAACTGACAAGCCTACATCTACCGCTGGGCGAGTGCCAGAGTAAAAGAGGTCGGAATCTAAATATATCTGACCGTCGGTGATAGAAATCACGTTTGTAGGAATATAGGCCGAAACATCGCCTAACTGAGTCTCGATAATGGGCAAAGCGGTCATAGAACCGCCGCCTAACTTATCGGAGAGCTTGGCTGCCCGTTCCAGAAGACGAGAATGCAGGTAAAAGACATCGCCGGGGTAAGCTTCACGCCCCGGAGGACGACGCAGAAGCAGGGAAATTTCGCGATAGGCCTTGGCGTGCTTGGAAAGATCGTCGTATATGATCAAGACGTGCTTGCCCTTGTACATCATATGCTCGCCAATAGCGCAACCTGTGTAAGGGGCCATGTAGAGGAGGGCGGGTGACTCGTTGGCGTTGGCCACCACTACGGCGCATTTGTGCATGACGCCTTCGCGCTTGAGAGTCTCTACCAAGGTGGCCACAGAATTGGCCTTCTGGCCTATGGCGACGTAAATGCAGTAAATGTCAGAATTTTTCTGATTGATCATTGCATCGACCGCAATGGCGGTTTTGCCCAGTTGGCGGTCGCCTATTATGAGTTCGCGCTGACCGCGGCCCACCGGAACGAGAGCATCTATAGCTTTTAAACCTGTCTGCATCGGTTCACCCACCGAGCGGCGCTCAATCACCGTTGGTGCGGTAAACTCTATGGTGCGGTTTTCCGTTGAACCCAGTGGCCCTCCGCCATCTATGGGCTGACCCAAGGCGTTGACAACTCGACCAAACATGCACTCGCCCACGGGAACCTCAGCTACGCGTTCGGTTCGTTCCACCCGGTCACCCTCACGAATATCGTCATCTGGGCCCATAACAATGCAACCGATGCTACCCTCGTTGAGGTTCATGACCATGCCATATAAGCCATTAGGAAAACGCAGAAGCTCACCAGCGCGGGCATCCTTTAGGCCGTATATAGTGGCGATACTGTCACCTACCTGGATCACGGTGCCGTAAGACATCTCCTCCACTTCTGGAGTGTAACCGTCTATCTGGCGGCGCAGAATCTCAGAAATTTCGTCCGAACGAATTGCCATATTCTCCTCCAAAGAGTTTCAAACACCCCCCAGCCTCCACCTTAAAAGAACCAACTGAAATTATCAGGTGTGTTGGGGAAGCATGAGATTGTGGACGTTGTTTAAGTGGCGGCGCAGGCTACCATCATAAAGGTGACCAGAATATTTTATGACCAGACCGCCTATAAGGTCGGGATTCACCACGGGAACCATCTTTATCTTCTGGCCTGTAATCATGTTTAAATGGGTTTCCACAAAAATGCGCATCTGCAGATCCAGTTCTCGGGCTGACTCCACCGTCACCTCAATGATCTTGTTCTCCTCGCAGAATTGTACCTTGTAGCATTCGACTATATCGTCAAAAAATGCCTCACGTCCATTGTCTATGAGAACGAACAAAAAGTTGAAGCTACGCTG
Source organism: uncultured bacterium (assembly GCA_900313515.1). Taxonomy (GTDB): domain Bacteria; phylum Vulcanimicrobiota; class Xenobia; order Xenobiales; family Xenobiaceae; genus Bruticola. Next base: position 12,027 of record OMRK01000018.1, read on the forward strand.
GGAAATCATCTCGGCAAATACCTCTTTTATGATCTCCTTTTTGGCGGTGGCAGGAACGACCGGCGAGATCAAACTACGCCTAAGTTGTGGATAGGCCTCGAGTTCGTTTTGGATGATGCGCAGCTCCTTAAACTGAGCGGCCTCCTGCCTCTTTTGCTTGGCGGAAGCATATAGAGCCTGCGAATAACGTTTGGCTAACGATTCGTTAAGCACGGTCCACTCCCATTTTATTTAAGAAATCTTCGATAATGTTCTGTTCGATCTGTTCATCCAATGATCTACGAATGATGGCTTCAGCACGTTCCGTAACTTTTTGCGCTATGCGAGTCTGAACATCGTTGCAGGCCCGGGCGGTCAAAATCTCGGCCTCCCTTTTTGCACTGGCCAGCATCACGCTAACCTCATTATCGGTTCTCTCCTGGCCCTCACGTAGAACTCGGTCAGCATCTTCTTGAGCTTTGCTGGCGATTTGTTCCAACTCCTCAGGTAAGTGCTGAGCCTTGTCCTTCCAAAACTTCGCTTGTTCCTGAGCTTGCTGCAGGATATCTTTGGCCTCATTTACACGTGCCTTTACCGCCATGGTTTTGTCTTGGGCTGCCTGACGCAGAGAACCAAAAATCACGTACTTGAAAACGATGGCCAGAAGAACTATATTCAGAACACCGCAGACAAACTCGAAATAATTGGTCATCTGAGTCCCTCTCTTCTGAAGTCGGCCTGCAGGCGATCGCGCTCCACACCATAAGTGACGCTCAAGAGGATGCGTCCTGCCATTTGTAAGGCCAGATGTGGCACCCGAGCCTCCAACTCCGCTGTGGTAAGTCCTTGGGCAGCGGCTATATCAGCCCTTGCTTCTTCGATTATGCTTTCCGATTCGACCCTGCCGGTCTCCAGGCGTTCTTGCCTTAAGTGCTCCACCTTCTTCTGGGCCGCCTGCACCTTCTCCAAGGCTTCCTGTTTGGCGAGTCGAATCTTTTCTTCATACTCCCGCTTGGTTGTAATGGTTTCCTCATTGAGCTTCCAGGCGGCCAAAATATTGTCGATGGTGAGGGCTCTCCGCTCCCTGCGAGCCTTAATCATAGGCTTGTATAAAATTTGGCTCATCATCATGTGGAAGACATAAAAAAGACCCACTTGAACCAATACCATGATTGGTTCAGAGTTCATAGCCTTCATCACACTGAGGATCGTATCCACAAGTATACCTCCTACTCAACCCTCTCATGGCTCGCCAAAGGAAAAATCAGCTCACTGTACCCGTCAGAAGGACGGAGGAGCGCGCCTACGCACCGCAGTTTTACCACCCGCACGCAGGACAACCAGGCAAGACTGGCTGGGTGCTTTGTTTAGAGTGCTCAGAGAAAACTACAACTGCCAGCCAATCGGTGGCTTCCTTTTTTTGTTTACTCTAAACCGGCAGAGAAACACACTTCCACTATTCGGTTAATACTCTTTAGGTGTATTTTACCGGAATTTAACGGGCAGAGATTTCAGCACTTTAAACCGTAGCCAGCCAGTAGCTCGCAGGCTCCATAAGCCATGAAGAGGATAAGATGACTAGAGCTTCAAGACTAACATCAAGCTGATAACCAAAGCGTAAATGGTCAGCGATTCAATGAAGGCCAGCGACAAGATGGCCATTGTTTGCAATTTACCGGAGGCTTCGGGGTTGCGGGCCATTCCCTCGAGGGCTTTAGCGGCCGCATTGGCCTGGCTGAAGCTACCAGCTGCCGCCGCGATAGCCAAAATCAAAGCGGCGCTCAGAGCGTAAACGGCCTTCGTCCCTAAGAAGGTTCCCGTATCTTCGCCAACGGGTGCAGTTGAGGCCTCGGCGACGGCCTCTGTAGCCGCAGCTTGGGCAAAGGCTGGTAGGGAACAGAAAATTCCCACTCCCAACACAGATAAGAAGCTGAAGAACTTTCCAAGCTTAGAATACATCTTTTCCTCCATGGGGCCACCGGTGGCAGCCCTATTCTTTTTTTTGAAAGTTTTCCGGCAGGCCAGGCTTGAAAAGGCCGGCATGCTGTGTTTACTCTTCCTCACTAACCACGACATGGCTAATGTAATTCAAAGTTAAAAGGCAGAAAACCAAAGCCTGCACAAAGCCAGACAAGGCCCCTATGCAGGTAACAAAAAACGACACCCCCCACAAAGCTATGCTGAAAACTACTCCCTGGATGGCCGCCATGGTTGACGAATTATGCACGGCCGGGACGATCGAATTAAAAAAGTCTGTACCAACAGACAAGAGTGTACTTTTAACTACGTGCTCGCCGTTAATATTACCATAAAGACGGAAGGAGAGGGAAACCAAACGTCCCAACTCTTCAATTATATTCAGACCGCAGAAAAGTACGGTTAGCAGGGGAAGTATTGAATAGCGCAAGGCCGCATCAAACTTGTTCCATAAATCGGGAACGGGGTGTAGGTAATGACTCAACCAGACAAAAAAACCCTTAAACAGCCCGTGGCGTTCCTCAAAGTGCGGCAAAATCGGATCCGTACCGGCTTCCGGATTGCTCTTGGCTCGTTCGACCGCCATCTCTTTGGCGACTTCCTCGGCTTCCTTACGTTCCGCCTCAGTATCTCCGCTAATTTTCCTCTTTAGCCCGTAAAAGGTGAATCCTACTACCGTAACTATAGCCAAAGCCAAGGTGGTGTTGTAGGAGGCCGTAGGAGGCTCCAAAAGAGCATGCTCATGGCCTTGCACGACAGCCTTAGGGACTGGCAGGAGTCCAGCCCAGTTGGACATGAGGACGAAGAGAAAGAGCGACATAGCAAAAGGAACATAACGTTCCCCTTGCTCTCCCATAAATGACTGGGCAAAACTGCCTACAAAATCGTAAACACTCTCTAAAAACGCTCCCAAGCCGCTACTGGGAACTGCGCCTACACCCTTGCGCCCAAACCAAGCCACAGCCGTCACGGCGAAAATTACCAATACTGTGGATAAAGACAACACAATGTTGCCAAAGCTGGCAAAACCCTGCCCCCATGCGCTTGCCGAGCTAGCTGCCTCGGTGGGCACTGAGGCCAAAATGTATACCCCTGACGCTACCCCTCTCAACGAAATCCAGCCCATAACAAATCTTCCTCGTTCTGCTTACCGGCCCTCATTCAAACCTTTCAGCACTATAACCCCCAGGCCAGCCACAACGGCGGCGAGAACGCCTACACACACTGGGAAGGCAGAGAACCCCCAAAACTTGACTGGAGCGTATATGAAAGCGCCTGTTATTAACCAGTTCAAAACCAATCCCAAGGATGCAAAGACACGTTGTCTCTTTCCCACATTACTGCTGAATTCCTTTTCAGAAAAGCTACCAAGCAACTTACTAATGGCGAAGTTCCAAGCTAGCCAGTGTATGGCGCCCACCATTAGGCCCAGAATAAAAGCCATGCTAGCAGTATAAGGGGGGGAAAAATAGTTGATCATAATGTGTGCCAGTTACTCTGTTTTAGTGGTCAATCCTGATTCAGAATCTGTTCGCTTGGCCTTTCTGGTTGGTTTTCTGATTTTCTGAGGTAGGCCGGTGTTTGGGCTAATGTCTGTGGAGACATCTGCCTCCATACTACCGGGCGGCATGTCTACGGTCGGAGCTAACGTCTACAGTGCACGAATCAAAATGAATACATAGGATAATCCTTATCGAAAACATAAGCGCGATTCTAAACTTAACCTTACTAAAAACGCGGCCCGCTTTCGTGTTTTTGTGAGGTATTGCCTGCTGCATTGGCGCTATTAAGGTGCTCTTGTATGGGGAAGCCTGCTGGTATTCATCACTTACCATGTGTGCCCAATCCATCTCCGCCCCCGCAAGACATCTAAACAGCTTTTAGCATTTTTTTTTACAATAGCCCTTTACTATGAAAAAATTATAAGTTATATAAGGATAACTACACTAAGGATTTAGTTTGGAAGAGGAGCTTTGCTATGGATCAGATTAATGGTTTGGCTGGACTTGCTAGTCTTTTTGGCGCAGGCCAGATGAGCGCTGGGTTGTCTATACCCAATCTTTCCGGTGGCTTTGGCCTGGACTTCAGCGATGATGTCAGCATTTCTGGAGCCAAGGCTATAACTGAGGCCGGTAATTTCCGCACTAACGCTGCTTTAGCCGATCCCGATATCTTGGCTGAGATCAACGATTTGGAGGACGAGGCCGAGGCCGAAGATGCAAAGGCTGATGATGCCAAAGTGGGTGCCGACGGTAAGAAGACTGAGGGCACCGATGCTGCTTCCGATGCCAAGGGCGATAAGGATGCCAAGAAGCTTACCGATGAGCAGAAGAAGTATGTTGAGAACAAGCACAAGCAGGATGCCACCCAGGGTGATATCGATGACTTGACTACCGAGGCCACAGATCTGGAGAAGCAGATTGAAGAGGCTAAGGCCAGCGGTGACACCGATAAAGCTAATAAGCTTCAGAAAGAGCTTGACGATGTAAATGAGAAGCTTGAGGCCAAGAAGAAAGAGCTCGATAAGCTCGTGAAGGAAGAGGATGAGCTGGAACTCAGTCCTGAGGAGAAGCTTGAGGCTCTTCAGAACGAGATGGATCAACTTGACAGCGAACTTGAAGCCAAGAAGGCCGAGCAGGCCAGATTGCAGGCAGAGGCAGCCAAGTTGCAGGAGGATATCGAGGCAGCCAAGGCTGAGGGCGATCAGGAGAAGGTAGAGGAGCTGCAGGGCGAGCTTGATGGCGTAAACAGCAAGCTGGACACCTTAGACAGCGAGATCAATTCTTTACAGAGCCGCAAGGATAGTCTGCAGAACAACATCGATGCCGCTCAGGCGGAAGTAGATGCTAAGAAGGCTCAGGAAGCGGCCGCAGCGGCAGCTAACCAGGCCCAGAGTAGTGGTGGCTCCGGTGACGGTGGCTCCGGTAACAACGGTGCTGTGAACCAGGCTGGCGAGAGCGGCGGCAGTGGCGGCAATTCCGGCGGTTCCAATGGTGTGAACAATGGCGGCAATGGCGGCGGTGGCAACGGCGGTAGCGGCTCCGTGGGCGGCTCCGGTGGCGGTGGTAGCGTGGGCGGTTCCGGTGGTAGTGGCTCCGTGGGCGGCTCCAGCAAGGTCGGTCAGGTTGACACCTCCAAGTGCTCCGACGAAGATTTAGCCAAGGGTATCGATGAGTTCTTGGCCTCCAAGGGTTCGCCTTGTCCCGAGGGCACTGGTGCTCTCTTTGTAGAGGCTGGTAAGAAGTATGATGTAGATCCGTTGGTGTTGGTATCTATTGCTGGTCAGGAAACTCAGTGGGGCCAGACCGGAATTGGTATGAATGGTATGTTGGGCGTGGGTGCTTATGACTCCGATCCTAACAACGCTACCAGGGATCCCAAGTTCGCTGGTGTGGCTAACCAGATCGAGCGTGGTGCCGAAACTTTCGCTAACATCCGCGCGGGCAACGGTGGCTCAGCTTCCGACTCAATCGCCGATCAGTTGAAGGCCGTCAACAACCATGAAAACGGAAACCAGTACTGGTGGGCTAGCGATTCCAACTGGGATGAGGGCGTACAGAGCATTTATGAGAATCAGGTAGCCCCCTTCATCTTAGAGCATGTTAATGGCGCTGAGACCGTCGGTGGCGACGTGGCTGGAATGCTTTCCGATGCCGATTCTATGATTGGTATGTGCCGCGGCAACGGCGACTTACAGAACTACATTAACGAGAATGGCTCTGGTCTTAGCACGTATGATCCCTGGTGCGCAGCCTTCGCTACTGCTGTGGAGAATAAGCACGGCAATATGGACTTCAGTCAGTTGGATAACTGGAACTACTGCCCCAGCATTAAGAACTGGGCCGAAGGTCAGGGCACGTGGCATCCCAACGGGAGCTACAATGCTCAGCCCGGCGATATGCTCCTCTTCGACTGGGATTCTGACGGGTGCGCGGATCACGTTGGTATAGTGGAGAGTTACGATCCCTCTACGGGCGTGTGCATAACCCTCGAAGGTAACACTTCCGGTGACGCTAGTGGCTCTCAGGTGGCCCGCAAGGAGCGTAGCTCTTGCATTATGGGCTTCATTAGCTCCAACGTTTAATATATACTCCGACCTGCGGGAAGGGTAACCTGACCTTGCAGGTCACGTCTCCAGGAGGGGTACCTAGTGCGCTTCCCTGGAGATATCGAGATGAAACATTTTAAAATAAACTTTATCAATGGGCCTTCTCTTGTTGAATTCGGGGAGGGCTCTTCTGATTTTTTGGGGAATAGAACAGAACAAAATTGGGTAGAATTAGTCTAAACTAGCTAATAGAAACGGTGCCGGAGAGTCTTGCCATCCTTTACTAGTTTGTTTGGCTGTGCTAAAATTCTTCGGTATAGTGGAGTAGTGTATATATTTCACTTGTTTTTCTGTTTTTTTCTGCGTGGCACATATCGATAGCTTAGAGTCTTTGGCAAGGTTACGGATTGGTTCTGCCACCTACCGCAGGAACTGCGGAAAGTTAGGCCTGGGGAGAGAGTTCGCTCTGTTCCTTCTTTTGAGGGAGTTGAGCCGTTCTCTGGTAACTAGGAATCCTGCAATTTTTGTTGCGGGAGGTTCAATTTCCTATACCTATGTGTTCTTAGGAGGAACTAGATGGACTTTTTGAACTCCTTTGTCCGCAATAGGGGCAGTCGGTGCTGGCTCAGCCTAGGGCTGTTTGCAGCAATGTTTATGCTGGCTGTCCTTATTTCTGGCTGCGGAAGTTCTGGCGGCCACGGTAGTGGTGGCTCCAGTGCGCAGTCGTTTTCCGACGTCATTTTCCGTTTCAAGACTATGGACAGCAAGGTAAGTGCCCGTTCTTTACCAGATGGCACCAATACCGTGCGTTTTACCGGTTCCACCAGTTCTCGTGAAGTTTTGTACGGTCCTGTCAGCAAGGCTTGTGCTCCACAGATCACCTTGGAAGAGGTCTCTGTTAAAGTTACCGGCTTTGTTCTTCAGTATCTGAGCAGCGATGGTGCTCTCACTGGGCTTTACCCGGTGGCCGTAAAAATGAATCTTTACGGAGACACTTATGTAGATATCGGCGACTGCCCCGATCTCGCTTCGGTGATTGCCGACATCAGTGTTAGCCCTTCCAGTATTGGTGATTTAGCTATCGGTTACAGTGAGAGTTTCACTGTCACAGCTACTCTCATCGATGGCCAGGTTGTGGATCTTACCCCTTACATCACCTTTACCAGCTCCGATGAGAGCATAGCTACTGTGTCCGTCAATGGCGTCGATGGTGCCAAAGTTACCGGTCAGGCCGGTGGTACAGCAGTCATTTCGGGCAGCGTTTTGGGCGTGACTATCCCCGATCTGAGCGTCACTGTGGATCCCGGTGTAGTCGAAACTGGCGTACTGATCAGTCCTGACAACTTCGTTTTGGCTCCTGGAACTACGCGGAATGCTAATGCTTTCGTACAGTTCTCCAACGGCACTACCAAGGCCTTGGATTCCAGTGTTGTTACTTGGAGCGTTGAGCCGGCTTCCGGTCTGGTTGAGCTTACTCCCAGTAATTCTGGCGATTCCTCCTGCTCCTTGTTGGGCGATAGCAATGCTAAAGAGGGTGACTCTGGCCTTCTCAAGATTAATGTGAACACCAAGGCTGGCAATACCTTCGAGGCCCAAGCCACAATCACTATCAGCAATAAATTGCCCAAGTCTTTGGCTTTGACTAACGATACCGTTGGCACCACCAGACAGGGTTTGGAAGAGAACCAGATCTGGGATTCTGGTGAATACAGTAGCACCAAGTGCACTGCAACTGCTACTTACACCGATGGTAGCACTGCCGACGTTACCGATCAGGTTATATGGGCTAGCTCCAATACGACTGTGGCCGATTTTGATCCCGCTTCACCCGGCAGGTTGCAGGGCGCTTCCGAGGGAACTACTTCGGTTACTGCTACTTTAGGTGATGTTGCTTCTCCAGGAATGGATATAACTGTCGTTTCGGGTACTGCTGCCGATTTCAAAATTGAGACCGATCAGGATCCGGAGACTGGTATCGTTCTGCTTTACAATTCGGAACTTGGCTCCGAGCAGATTCCTGTTGCTGTAAGTGCCTGGGCTCTGTATCCCAATGGCGAGAAGGTGTATCTCAATACTACCAACTCGGCAGTGGAGATTGTCGATACCAACGGTGCTGTGCATACCGATCTGGTGAATGTTACCGATGGCGATAAGTGTGTAAAGTTGGCTGCTGCCAAATTGTCTCGTGACTCTCTCAATCTGCGCTTCACCTACGAAGGCGTCCAGTCTGATCTGATTCCCTTAAGCATTAAGGATCGTGCTCCTGAAGTTACCTATTTCTCTCTGGTTGATACCACTACCAAGACCAGATGGCCTCTTGAAAGTAGTACTGACAACGAGATCGAGTTACCTATTGGCCGTGCTTACTACGTAGATGTCCAGGGTGTTTGGAATGATGGTACAAAGGGCGATTTCTCCCAGTATTATGCCATCTGGGATACTGAAAATAAGCCTACTGGTGCAATCGACGGTGAGGATGGCAAACCTATTCCTATTACCGTTACGGGTACCAAGGTAGGAGAAAATCCGGAAATAGACGAGGAGTACAAGGATTGGTTCTTGGCTGGTAATGCAAGTTCAATTGTCACCAGTCGCGCCAATATTGACGGATATGTAGGAAAGTCGATTAAGGTTACGTGTAAGGGCATCTACCGCACTGTCAGCGAAGGTCAGACCATGTTTGAAGTTAAGATTACTTCTGGCAAGCCGGCTATTGACAGCTATGTGCCGCTGTATCCTTATATTGATTACCGTGGTAAAGAGTGTGAGTCATATGCTTTCGTCCTCTCCGGTGATAATGTTGACGGAATAGATTTTGAGAACATTGAATCTAAGTACGTTGGTTCTACGATGGATGACCACAAGGCCTATATAGATGGGGCTGGTTCTGAAGAGGAAAAAGCCAGGAGACAAGCCGAGGTAGAGGATGGAATTGCCCAGTGGGCGAGCATTTTGAGCAGGGTTAACAGCGATGATGTTGTGTTCTCTGTAGCACGTGGCACATACTGGAACGTTTTGGGCGTAGGTGATGAGTCTCTTAAAGAGACCCAAGCAATCAGGGCCATCTATTCGGACTATAGATTCTTGACCGATGAAGAGGGCAAGTTCTCCTCTGTAAGCGATGTCAAGCATACCGAACTGGTGACCGGAGAAGCGCCTATCATGCAGTTGGATCAGGAAAGCTATGAGCCGCTGACCAGTAAGTTTATGCTGGCGAAGACCGGCGATGGTTATCCTAGCGTTACCAAAGAGGATCAGTATGCTGGGCGTAACGAGCTGGGGCAGACGGGTGTGGTAAAATTTGACTGCACCGATGCCGCCGATGGCAAGTATGGTAAAACTGTTGCCGGCGCCGAGGGCGATGAGTGGCAGTCCTACCATGTCTCTCCTGGCGAGTTCACGATCTACTTGGATAGGCCGCGCATCCTTGGGCCGGTCGAACTTGTCGATGATAAGTTGCTTCCTGCTCCCAAGGTTTACCTCGAAGGTAGTTCTACCCCGTTGGAGGCTACCTCGCGTGAAGCTGACGGTACTCCCGTCTATGAGATGGAGCGGGGACAGAAGTTCCAGTTCTATTATCCGACTCCCGAGCTTAGCGATAAGGATAATCAGGAGTTCCTGAAGACTACCGGTTCGTTCGTCAACCCCGTTGACAACCAGGGTAACGAGATCAAAGTGCTTGCTTATCTGGGCAATCATGCGGTCAAGGACTACTACCAGGTGCAGAGTGGAGATGGCATTGTTGGTAAGAAAGCCACAGTGACTATTTCTCCTGACTCTCTTATGTATTCGAACTACACCTTTTTCATTGCATCCATCAGGATCAAGGTAAAGTAGAATACCTAATCCGCGAAGCTGCTGAGCAGTTTCGCTGTGGTGGGTGAGTCTGTCGCGTCGAAAGATGCAGTGGCTCTCCTCAAGTGGATCCCTCCTGTCCGATTGGCAGGGGGGATTTTTTTTACGCAAATATTGCCATAACTTTTACTAATAATTAGCATTTGCGATTTTTATCGAGTGGTTTCGTTGGAAATAACTCGATAGAGATCAAAAAAGCCTCCGCAGATCCCTCTGCAAAGGCTTTTTTGTTTATGCAGTTATTTTTCTGCTAAGTTCTGGCCCTTTTTTTGTAGCGCCGTCTCTGCTCAGCATTATCTCTTTGATTCTGGATTGTGTACCCCATTAAGAAAAATATCCACTAGAGCTGGAATATCCAAATTGAAGTCGTCGTCAAAATCACTAAGTACCAGCATAACTACGATATGGCGTAGACAATGAGCCAAAAGTGTGGCGCCGACATCACGGAGTTCACCACTGGCTATTTTTTCTTTTAAAAATTTGACCAAAGGGCTATCGTCGGCCTTCTTAAACTTTATCAGTACCTCGCGTACGGAAGGGAATGTGGCTGCTGCCTTCATAATGACGTGCAAAATGTCGCGATTACGCTGTACATCTGCGGCAAAGGCATTGACTAACTGAATTAGGCCAGCTCTGGCCTCCAAGTTGTGGTAATCTACAGAATTCTCTTGCCACTCACGGCTACGCTCCTTGAAGCGGTTAATAATGCTGAGCAGAAGTTCCTCTTTGGAAGTGTAGTAATGATAGAGTAGCCCTGGAGAGACCTTGGCCTCGCGGGCAATATCTTTGGTGGTAGTGCCCTCAAGGCCGTACTTGGCAAAGAGGCGGGTGGCTACATCCAGGAGCTGGTTCTTGCGCTGCTCGTGGCGATCGCTACTGGCGCCGTTTTCCATTTCCCGTACCATAGAATACTATTCCTCCGGTTCTGCAGAACTGCTCTCGTTTTTCTTCTCAACTTCATCTTCAGTCAAAGACTGAGACTTGATCTGCTCATTCAATTTCTTCAGAGCAGCTTCGTCGGAAGAGGTGACTTGGTTCCTAGAGGCAGGAATTTGGCCGTCAAAGACGGGTTTTATAAGTTGTTCAGCTTCGCTGCGCGGTTCACCGGGCAAAATATACCAGGCCTCAAGCTCGTCCTTAAGATCTGATTTATCTAAAGGACCATCTACCTTGAAGGGATAAGCGCCGGAGGTGGCCAGCGACCAGTCGATATTGGCACCCAGGTAGCTGTACTTGGCCGTAGCCAGGCTACGCTTTGCCGCTACCAGGGCGGACTGGCTGTTGAGAAGCTCGGTAGGAGTGGAAAGACCGGCGCCGTAACGGACCTGAGCCACGCGGTAGGCTTCTTGGGCCTGATCTAAACCGGCCTTAGCCTGAATTATGCGCTCCCAGCGACTGTTTAAATTATAGTAGCACTGCTCAACATCTAAGCGCACACCGCGCTTGATAGCCTCCAACCCCGCTTCCAGTTGCTCTAAGACGGCCTCCAACTGCTTGGTCTGAGCCTTCTCGGAGCCGCCATCGTAGACCGGAACGGCCAAGGTTAAATAAGTCGTCCAACTGGTGCTGGGAGACATGGAAGATGACCTAGTATTATCTACAGTGCTCTGCAGGGCCAGAGTAGGATTGCGATTGTTACGCGACACCTCCAATCTAGCCTTGGCCGCTTCCTCGGCCCACTGAGCAGCTAGCACTTCCGGGCGCCGCTGCAGGGCTTCTTCTATGGAATTATCCAGATCGTATTGCTTAACGACGTTATCAGGAATATCTTCCCAACTGAAGTTGGCCAGATTAAATTCTGTACCCTGCGGCAGTCCCATGTCGCTACACAAGGAGGCTTTAGCCAGTCGAAGTAAGTTTTTTGCTTCTATCAGCGAGAGCTCGGCCGACGTGGCCGCAGAACGGACGCTCAAGACGTCGAATTTGGCAACCGTGCCGCCCTGGTAGAGATCTTCGGCCTGCTTTAACGAGGACTTCTGGGCTTCCAATTGCTCTTGGGCAATAAGTACGCCTTCCTGGGCTAAAAGAACTTCTAAATACTTTTTGGCTGTAGTCGCTAACTGGCCCTCCAGGGCTTGACGGTACTGTTCCAAGGCGGCGTACTCTGCCATCTGCGAGGCCAGCACGGCGTAGTGCAGCCGACCGAAGGTGGAGATAACCTGCTTAAAGACTAGGCTGACATCGTAGTTATGCTTGTAGCCCATAACTATTTTCTGCTCTCCCATGTTGGCAGAACGCTCCGGTTCACTGTAGACGTAACTGGCTGTGAAATCAACGGTTGGATGTTGACCAGTATAAGCTTCTTCGGTGGCGCCTTTGGCTTGTTCGTAGGCCGCTCTGGCCGAGTTCAAACTGGGAGAGTTGTGCATGGCCATGCGCATGGCCTCGCGCATATTGTAGGTTGGGGCACCCTCTATGTCGGCTACCTCGGAAGGCAACATAGAACCGACCGGAACTTCTGCTGGTACTTGTACTGCCTTTGACGGATTGGGGGCGCCGGAGGGCACATATCGGGATTTCTCTGTGCCATAAACTATTGGAGCTTTGAGGGCTGGATCCTCGGGGGCGGTTGTCTTGATGGTGTCCGAGGAACGAGGTGGTGAAGCGGGGCTGGCGTTGGAATCTGAACCCGCGCCGACATTATAAGTTGCGTCGGAAGTGGCAGCGGCTTGGGAGGCGCTGGCCTTCGTTGAGTCGACAGAGGGATCTGGGGAAGCGCCGACAGCCAGCACAGGAATATTGGCAAAAGCGGCGGGTTGCAAGGAATCGGTTGCTTGGTATACGGCGGGCTCGGGGAACTGAGCGGCTGTCGAGTTGAATTCGTAAGCTGGAGTTGAGAGCGGCGCATCTTGGGAATTTACCTGGGTGCAGACCAGCGTCGGCGCCGGAATACTGTCCAAGCCACTGGAGGAAGTTTGGCCCTCGTTGGGTTGAGCGTTAACGGAACCTGCCAGGGCTAGGCTCAACGACAAGGCTACAGTCGGTATGAACCACTGACGCGGCCAAATTGCGTTAATACTGTACTTCATATTACCGTGTCTCCTTATCATCAGAGTCGATCAGAACCTTGCCGCGGCGTATCTCCTCCAAGCTGCGGCCATCGGCCTGGTTATCCTTGTCCAATTTTACTTTGCCCTTGCCGGCGTTCGAAGAAGGCTTTGCAGGGGCTGGGCTGGAGGAATCAGGGCCTGGACCATTGGCGTTGCCACTATTGCCCGGAGAGCTGCTGGAGCCAATGTTAAGCCCCATTCGATTCATAAGCTTTTTGAAACGCGTCATTATGCCATCAAAAGTAATGTAGGCGGTAGGCACAATGAAGAGGGTTAAGAAAGTGGAGGTAGCCATGCCACCGATAACGGCTACACCCATGGCCGAACGTGTCTCACCGCCCTCGGAGAGACCCAGAGCTACAGGAACTATACCGATCATAGTGGTGGCGGCTGTCATTAGAATAGGACGCAGACGCAGAGGACCGGCTTTGAGCATGGCATGGTGAGCATCTACGCCATCATCCGCACGGATCTGGTTGGCGAATTCTACCAAGAGAATACCGTTGCGGGTAACGATACCTACCAGCATGATAATACCTATCAGAGCGAAGATACTAAGATTTTCGTTGCAAATAAATAGTGCCAAGAACACACCGATGAGAGCTAGAGGCAGGGACATCATGATGGTGAAGGGGTGGATAAAAGATTCAAACTGGGCTGCCAGAATCAGATAGACGATTACAATAGCCGTGTAGAGGGCGAACATCATATAATTCTGGGATTCTTGCATAGTTTGGGTCATACCGCTGGGGATGATCTTGTAGCCGGGGTAGTGCTGCAAGATTTTTCCGGCCTCCTCCTCAAACCACTTGCCGGCTTGGCCGGTGGAGAGTTTAGAGTTACCCTTCAGATTGGCGGTAATGGCCACGGAGCGGATGCGGTTGTAACGTGAAATCTTATTCGGTCCTAAACCTTCAACTACTTCGGCTACACTGCGCAGATGCACATTCTTACCCGAATTCGTTCTAATTAAAATGCTGCGCACTGATTCGGCGTCGTAACGGAAGCTATCTTCGGCTTTAACGCGTACGTCGTAACGTTTGCTGCCCACTTTGAATTTGGCAGCATCCACACCACCCATCATAACTTGCAGGGCGGTGGTTATGTCGTTGGTGGTGAGCCCTACATCTACAGCATTGTCGCGGAGCGGATAGACGGAAACCTGCGGCTTAATCAGTTCCAGGTCGTTGTCTACGTCAGTCAAGTTAGGGTTCTCGCGCATGCGGTTGTTGAGCTTGGTTGCAATCTCTTGCAGAGTATCCAAATTGGCGCCCTGCAGGTTGTATTGGATATCGTTTTGAGTGTTGCCGCCGCCCATTGTAGATAAGTGGGACGGGATCGCGGTCAAACCGGCCAATTTGGAACATTTAGCGCGTATTTCGTCCATTATCTGCTGCTGGCTCTTGGTGCGCTTGTTTCTAGGAACCAGCTGCACCATAATATTGGCTTTATTGGCCTGGCTGGTGCGCACATCGCCGACCAGTTCCAAGATCATAGTAACCTCAGGAAAACCATGAACAATATTGGCCACTTCTCGGCAACGGGCATCGGTCAAGGCTACTGAGGAGCCAATAGGAGTTTCTATGCTGATTTGGAAAGCGCTGCGGTCAGCGTTGGGAGCGAACTCGTTGCCAACTTTTGTGGCTAGGAAGAGACCACCGGCGAAGCAGGCGAAGGCAAAGATTATGGTAGCCACCCTGGTAAAGCGGTTACGCAGAACGAAGTCTAACCAACAATTGTAGGTGCGGCGCAGCCAATCCAACAGATTACCCACCAGTCTGGTGAAGAAGTTATCGTTTTGTTCCGGGGTTAGCAGCATGCCGCAGAGCATTGGCGTTAGGGTGATAGAGATAGTGTAGGAAATGCCTATGGCAAGGCCCACAGCTATACCGAACTGGTAGAAGACTCGACCGATAATACCGCCCATAAAGGCCACGGGCAGGAAGATGGCGGCAATAGCCATGGTCGAAGCTAAAACGGCGAAGGCCACTTCACCCGTACCGCTGGCTGCTGCCTCCGGCCCGGTTCTATGTTCCTCCTCCATATGTCGGAAGACGTTTTCTAAAACCACCACAGCATCGTCAGTTACCATACCCACAGCCAGCGACATGGCCAACATGGTGATCTGGTTTATGGTGAATCCCATAAAGTACATAAAGGCAAAGGTGCCGATCAAGGAAGTAGGGATAGCGCACAGGGCTATAAAGGTCATCTTTATATGGCGCAGGAATAGGTAGATAACTATGGCTGTAAAGATACAGCCTATGATTAGGTCATGTCCGACGCCTTCCACGGAATTTTGGATAAAGTCGGAAGTGTCGTAGCTGACGCTTAATTTAGCCCCTGGGGGCAGGGAAGCTTGAAATTCCGGAATCCTATCACGTACAGCCTTGGCAATAGCTACGGTGTTGGAGCCGGTCTGCTTAATGACAGCAAGGGTGATGTTGGGCTTGTTGTTTACGCGTGAATAGTTGCGGATATCTTCCTCGCCATCTTCCACGCGAGCCACATCTTTCAAGCGTACTATGGCGCCGTTGCGGTAGGCCACAATCATTGTTTCCAAATCGTCTATGCTGGTGTACTCGCCTTCCATTTTAATGGTGGACTCGCGAGTGTCCGTTTCCAGACGACCGCCGGGCAGCTCAACATGCCAGGCGCCCAGAGCTGCCAGCACATTGGCGGGGCCTATGCTGTATTTTTCCATATTGGCAGCATCAAGCCAAATACGCACATTGCGCTCACGAAAACCGTATAGGTCTACCTGGCCCACGCCGTCGATATTTTGGATCTGATCCTTCAACACATCATCGGCCAATTGGGAAAGGCGTTGATAGGGGAGATCACCGGTTAGAGAGATGTAGAGGATACCCTGAGCGTTGGGGTCGATCTTTTGCACCAGGGGAGGATCTATGCCCTTGGGGAGATCTTGCTGAGCAATGGACACTTTATCGCGCACTTCCTGGGTGGCGACATCGATATTGCGCTCCAAGTTAAATTCTATGACAATAGACGAGTAGCCCTCGTAGGAGGTGGAGCGAATGCTCTTTATTCCCTCAATGGTACCTACTTTCTCCTCGATAACATCGGTTACATCCTGGTCAACAACTTCAGGATCTGCGCCTATGTAAGTGGTAGTAATAGATACAACGGGAATGTCAAAGTCCGGCATAAGATCTACGCCCATGCGGGTGTAGCCCATGATGCCGGAAGCAATTAGAGATATGACCAGTACCGTCGTAAAGACGGGCCTTTTAATACAAAATTCCCAAATACTCACAGGCTATTTCGTCCCATTCTCTTCTGTCTCGGCTTGAGCGTTTCCGGTATTACCGGTTTCGGTTGCTGCGATATGGAGATCTTGGCCGTCGACAATATCCAAGGCTCCAGAGGTGACTACTTTATCGCCGATCTGCACACCGGTGACGATGGCATTTACTCCATCCGTATAGAGCAAGGTGATGGGAACCTTTTTCGCTTTACCGTCGTCGCCGCTGCCCTCGAAGACCACGGCAAAAACCTCGCCGACAGAACTGTTTACAGCCGTGCGGGGCACCAGTACGCCTTTCAGGTTTTGCACAGGCATATCGGCCTTAGCATAGGCGCCGTCGAGCAGTTTTCCATTCTCATTCCGAATGCTTAAGCGTACCTTGACACTGTGGCTGCTGGGATCGGAGGCGGGAATCACGTCTATGATATCGGCCGGCGTATCCTGGGACATGGAAGTTTCTACATTTAAGTGCATGCCGGGCTGGACATAGGGAGCGAATTTTTCATCCAGCGGACTGATCATTTCAAGGCGGGAGTTATCCACGATGGAAATTAAGGAAGCTCCGCCGCTGCTGGAAATGGAGGTGCCAATCTCAACGTTGCGCTTGGTAACCGTGCCGTTTATTGGGGCTTTTATAGCCATATCATTTAAATCTGTTAGAGCGGAGTTGTAGGCTGCACTGGCCGATTCGACAGAAGCCTTGGCCTGGGCTATGGAAGCCTTGGCTTGCTCAGCGGCAGCTTGGCTGGCTTTAACATCACCGCCTAAAATATTTACTTGACGTTGAGCATTCTGGGCCAGGCGCAGAGATTCTTTGGCGGAGGCCAGAGCACTTGTGGCGGTTTTCAGCTGTTCCTTGGCTGTGTGTTCGCGGAGCTCGGCTTGCTCGCGGGTGTAGCTGGAAACAGCATCCTTGGCAAAAAGATCTTGCTGACGACGCATATTGAGGAGGGCATCATCGTAGTTCGCTTGAGCTGTGTTGAGGGCAGATTCAGCTTGAATTACACCCTGCTTGGCCCTCTGAACTTCAAGTGAGGAGGAAACATCGGTAACTCCAACATTCTCTTGGGCCTGTTCCACACGGGTAAGAGTAGCGTTGTAGGCGGCCTGAGCTTGGATCAGGCTGGCCTGCGCCCGGGATAAAGCTGCCTTTTCTTCGGCTACTTTGTTGCGTTGCACCGTGTCATCCAGTTGAATCAAAATCTGGCCTTTATGCACGGAATCGCCTTCACGTACATATACATTGGTTACACGCCCGGCTACGCGGGTGAAAACCTCAGCCTTCTCTAAGGCCTGCACGTGACCGACAAGTGAGGTTCTTTGCATGATTTCGCCCCGCTTGGCTACAGCTAACTCTACATTGGTGGTTTGTCTAGCGGTAACTGCAGCGGCTTCCTCCTGCTCTTTATCTTGGCTGCAGCCCAAGCCGCCTACCAAAAGAACGGAAGCAGTTAGAAGCATACCTATAGGAACACGCAGTTTAGAATTCATATCTCCATTTGTCCTCGACAACAAAACTAAAGCTTAACTTAAATTGCCCGAAACAATACCCGGCAAGACGAGCAGTTCCTTCCCATTGAAATGCTTTTTTTAACTAAATATTCAATTAATTTTTCTCGTGCATATAAAGGGGCATTGGGGGGAGTTGGCTGGAAAGTTTTGACTTGGAAATTATCGAACGTTTGAACATAAATGCTGCCAAAAACAGAGAATTGGTTTGGCACAAGCAACTCCGAGAGCCTGAAATCTATGCAAAAAAAATGCTAGTACGCCTTCAGAGCGGGTTGCCTAACCCTTAAAAAGCAGGAGTTGATCTTCAATTTCTAGCAAAATATGTCAATAGTTTTCTAAGAAGGTGAATCCCATTTTTAAAGTAGGCATAGACATAGGCTCTACGACCATCAAGCTGGCCGTCTTAAGCGAATGCGATGAGCTTATCTACAAGAATTATGCCCGCCACTTTTCCGAGATAGGCCATGCTTTGCAGAAAACATTGGCTCTATTGCGGGCGGTAGTGGGTAGCGCTGAATTTACTCTAGCTTTGACGGGCTCGGCTGGCTTAGGAATAGCTCAGCGCCTGCAGTTGCCCTTTGTGCAGGAAGTTATAGCCTGTGCTCAGGCTGTGCGCCGTTTTATCCCCCAGACTGACACCGTGGTGGAACTGGGCGGCGAGGATGCTAAAATTACCTATTTCGATGTCGTTCCTGAGCAGCGCATGAATGGTGTCTGTTCGGGTGGCACCGGTTCTTTTATTGATCACATGGCTTCTCTGCTCTCTACTGACGCCCAAGGGTTAAACGGGCTGGCCGAACAGGGTAGCCAGATTTATACCATAGCTTCCCGTTGCGGAGTCTTCGCTAAAACAGATGTTCAAGCCCTCATGAACGATGGGGCCTCCAAGCCCGATATCGCTCTTTCTATATTCCAGGCCGTGGTCAACCAGACCATAAGCAACCTGGCCCAGGGCCATCCCATTTCTGGACACGTGGCCTTTTTGGGTGGTCCGCTCCATTTTTTATCGGCTCTAAAGAGGCGTTTTATACTCACTCTCGATCTGGACGCAGAGCATGTCATAGATGTGCAGGAAGGTCTTTATTTCGTGGCCATGGGGGCGGCTTTGGCCCATGAGGCCAGAAAATTCACCACCGGCGATCTGGAGGAGTGTTTGGAAAAGGCCCGTCAAGCTGCGGCGCGGGAGACTCGCCAAGCCGATTTCACCCTTTTTGCTAATAAGGGAGAGTATGAGGAGTTTCGCCACCGCCATGCCAGCGCTCGAGTAAAGAAGGGTAATTTGGCCTCCTATGAGGGACCAGTGTACGTTGGCATAGATGCCGGTTCCACCACCACCAAGCTGGCGGTGATAGGACGGAATAAGGAGGTAATTTACACCTCTTACGCCAGTAACCAAGGCACACCGCTCAAGGTGGCGGTCTCGGAGTTGAGGGAACTTTACCAAGTTTTGCCGCCGCAGGCCTACATAGCCAGAGTCTTTACTACCGGATACGGTGAGGCCATGGTCAAGGCGGCAGTACATGCCGACGGAAGCGAGGTGGAAACCTTTGCCCATTTGAAGGCCGCCCAAGAATTTTGTCCCCAGGTCACCTTCGTTCTCGATATCGGTGGCCAGGACATGAAATGCTTTTTTGTCAAAAATGGTACTATTGGTAACATAACCTTAAACGAGGCTTGTTCGGCTGGTTGTGGCTCCTTTATCCAGAATTTTGCTGAAAGTCTCCATTTAACTACGGCTCAGTTCGCCCAGAAAGCCTTAGATTCGCAGGCACCTGTAGATTTGGGTACCCGGTGCACGGTGTTTATGAACTCCAAGGTCAAGCAGGCCCAAAAGGAAGGGGCCAGCACTGCCGACATTTCCGCCGGTATTGCTCTCTCTGTTATCAAGAATGCCCTCTTTAAGGTTATGCAGCTTAAAGATGTGAGCACACTGGGTGAGCACATTGTGGTGCAGGGCGGTACTTTCTATAACGATGCCGTACTCCGTTGTTTGGAGAAGTTGTTGGATAAGAACGTGATCCGGCCTGACATTGCTGGCCTTATGGGAGCTTACGGGGCGGCTGTTCTGGCTCTGGAGGCGGATGCCGCCTCTACAAAGCCTACTGTGCGCTCAAGTCTGCTCTCAGCGGAGCAACTCAGTACCTTTAGTGTAACCTCCAATTCTTACCGTTGTAATGGCTGCGGTAATAAATGTCTTATTACATGTCAAAAATTCCCAGACGGTGGTCGTTACTTCAGCGGCAACCGTTGCGAGAGGGGGGTAGGTGGCGTCAAACATGGGGAACAGATTCCCAATATCTACCGTTATAAATATGAACGCCTGTTTGAAGCCTACCAACCTTTGCTAAACGATTCTGCTTCGCGTGGTAGTCTGGGGTTGGTTCGCGTGCTTAACATGTACGAGGAATACCCATTCTGGTTTACCCTTTTCACCAAGTTGGGATATCAGGTGGTGCTGTCTGGCCATTCTACTGCTCAAATGTACTACAAGGGCATGGCTACCGTGCCTTCCGACTCTCTATGTTATCCGGCCAAACTGGCTCATGGCCACATTGTAGATCTGCTGGAAAGGGGAGTGAAGAAGATCTTCTATCCCTGCGAGCCTTACAATATGGTGAAGGATGAGTGCCAGTCCCACAATCATTTTAACTGCCCTATTGTAGCCTCTTATGCTGAGAATATCCGCTGCAACATGGATATTTTGCAGGAAGAAAAAATTAAATTCTATCAGCCTTTTTTGCCTTTATACGATAAGAATCGCCTTTGTGAACGTCTCCACGAGGAATTTGGAGTCTTTGAGGGGATAACCCGCGTAGAGGTCAAGCGGGCGGTGGAGGCTGCCTACAAGGAGCTGGAACGTTACCGCCAGGACGTGGACAATTACGGGCGGGAAATTTTGAAGCGTATAGAGCAGACCGGTGAGCAAGCTATTATGCTGGTGGGTCGTCCTTATCACATCGATCCTGAAATTAATCACGGCATAGCCGATATGATCAGCTCCTACAAGTTGCCTATCATTTCCGAGGATGCCGTCTGCCATGCTGATGTCGATATCTCCAGCCTGCAGGTGGTCAACCAGTGGAGCTACCATGCTAGACTTTACAAAGCGGCCAAGTTCGCGGCCGAACATTCCAACATAACTCTGATTCAGCTCAGTTCCTTTGGTTGTGGCCTGGATGCCATAACTACAGGGGCGGTGCGTTCCATTTTGGAGTCCCATGAGCGTGTATACACCATGATCAAACTGGATGAGGTCTCCAACCTCGGAGCGGCCCGAATCCGTCTTCGCTCCCTCTTAGCCGTGTTGGCCCGTCGCTCCAAACCTATTCCCCGCAAGGTCGCTCCTGCTCCCCAACGCCCTCGTTTTACCAAAGAGTTCCACAGACACACTATCCTATTGCCTCAGATGGCACCTACCCATTATGAGCTTATAAAGGCAGCTCTGTACAGGCATGGCTACGATGTGCTTATTCCGCCCATGTCTACCAAGCAGAGCACCGATTTGGGGCTGCGTTATGTAAATAATGACATGTGTTATCCGGCCATTGTGGTGATCGGTCAACTTTTGGCAGCTTTAAAGGATGGCCTGTGCGATCCCGATCATACCAGTATAATGTTCTTCCAGACCTGTGGAGCATGTCGGGCTACCAATTACATAAGCGTTTTGCGCGAAGCTTTAAAAAATTCTGGCTTTGCTCAGGTGCCAGTTTTCGCTTTTAGGGGGCGTCCGGAAGATACCGATAGCTTTAAGCTAACTTACAAAATTTTCGTCGATATTCTAAAGGCTGCTCTTTATGGCGATGCTCTGATGACCGTGCGCGGTCGGACTTTGCCCTACGAGCTACAGGCTGGTTCCACCGAGGCTCTTTACGATATCTGGATGGAACGTCTTAGAGCGGAGATTAAGGTTGGCGGCTGGCATAGATTTAAAGAGAATATCCGGGCTATAGTTGAAGACTTCGATGAACTGCCAGTACAGGAGAACTTGTGGAAGCCTAAGGTAGGTGTAGTTGGCGAGGTCTTGGTAAAGTACCATCCTTATGCCAATAACCGCATAGAGAAGATCCTGCTGGAGGAGGGGGCGGAAGTGGTAATGCCCGATCTGGTGGATTTCCTGCTTTACTTGGCCTACGATCCCCTGCCCCAGCATAAGCTTTTGGCTGGCTCCTACAAGGATGAGCTCATAAGCCGAGGCTTTATAAGTATGGTTGAGATGTTCAGGGCTCCATTGAAGAAGGCACTGAAGGAGAGTCATCGTTTTAAGCCGCCTATCACCATTTACCAGACAGCGGAACTAGCTTCCCGCCATGTGAGCTTGGGCAACATGGCCGGAGAGGGGTGGTTTTTGACCGGTGAGATGGTAAAGCTCATTGAGGAGCAGGTGCCCAATATCGTCTGCTTGCAACCATTCGGCTGTCTTCCCAACCACATAACCGGCAAGGGGGTTCTGCATGAGTTGCGCCGCCGTTACCCCGGTGTAAATATCACCGCTATAGATTGCGACGCAGGCTCAAGCGAGGTTAACCAGCTCAACCGCATCAAGCTAATGCTGGCTATTGCTAAATCGCAAAGACCTGCCCCCCGTAACACTGTGCTGGCCTAGGAAGTTCTTGGCTCGGGTCTGTCTATAGATCTCCTGCTTTGCAGCTGGGTTGTTTATGATCTAGTGCCGGTAATTTGTCGCCAGGTGGTTGGAGTTTAGCAAGTCGGGGAGTCTTGGCCTTCTGAAAGGCTCACGTAAATGGGGCGGCAATTTCACTCAAGGTGGTGCGCCTCAGACCTTGCTATAAGTCCTTAGAATTAGGCCTGGCATAATTTCTTGAGGCAGGGCAAAAGCTTTAAGGCGCAGAAGGAGCGGCACGCTGTAATTGCTATTCTTTTTTTAAGGAGTATTCCATGATTTACTCAGCGGAAGTATCTCATATGTGCCCCGTGGCCAAGGGCGTCAATCATGGGCCCGCCCCTATTCCGGAAGAGGGCAAGTGGGTCAAGGTCAAAGAGATATACGATATTAGCGGTTTAACGCACGGCATAGGCTGGTGCGCCCCCCAGCAGGGTGCCTGCAAGCTCACTTTAAACGTCAAGGATGGCGTTATTCAGGAAGCTTTAGTTGAGACTATCGGATGCAGCGGCATGACTCATTCTGCGGCCATGGCCTCTGAGATTCTGCCTGGCAAAACCATTTTAGAAGCTTTAAATACCGATTTGGTTTGCGATGCTATTAACGTAGCCATGCGTGAGCTGTTCCTGCAGATCGTTTACGGTCGCACTCAGACGGCCTTCTCCGAGGGCGGCTTGCCCATCGGCGCCGGTTTGGAGGACTTGGGTAAGGGCTTGCGCAGTCAAGTCGGTACCATGTACGGAACTTTGGCTAAAGGGCCCCGTTATCTGGAGATGGCCGAGGGCTACGTGAACCGTATCGCCTTAGATGCCGACGACCAGATCATTGGTTATGAGTTTGTTCATTTGGGCAAGATGATGGCTGCCATTAAGAAGGGTGTAGAGCCCGCCAAAGCTATGAAGGATGCCACTGGCACTTACGGCCGCTTTGATGAAGGCGTCAAATTCGTTGATCCTCGTCAGGA
Organism: uncultured bacterium; assembly: GCA_900313515.1. Lineage (GTDB taxonomy): Bacteria > Vulcanimicrobiota > Xenobia > Xenobiales > Xenobiaceae > Bruticola. The sequence goes on from OMRK01000018.1 coordinate 35,301, forward strand.
ATAAGGAGCTAGCGCAATGTCATTATTTGAAAGTTACGAACGCCGTATTGATAAAATTAACGCTGTGCTTTCTGAGTACGGCATCTCCAGCATAGAAGAGTGCAAGAACATTTGCGATGAACACGGCATTGCTCCTTACGAGATTGTGCGCAA